>JBHARQ010000266.1:0-4076 GCA_041831015.1 Simonsiella sp.
CCGCGCAAAGTTGCATTGAATGCTTGTATGCGTAAATTGCTGACAATTTTAAATGCCATGATGCGTGATAATGCAGCTTATGCTTAATTTTAACGTTTTTTGTATTTTTGCCCGACGGGGTTAAAAATACAGTTGCTACGCGATTTAAAATGTAGCGTGGGCTATGCACACGATGACAGGCAGCCTGAAAATAACGTGGCTTAATCGTAGGCAAAGCCCACGCTACCATTTCCCCTACGGAGAACAAACGCGCAACCTGCCACCCACCCAAAAGCGTGGTGCGCGGCAAGACGCGCGTTCACACTTAAAATCATAGCTCATTCTGTTTCAGGCAGCCTGAAACTGAATTAATATAGGTAAATCATTATGTTAGAATCTTTTATTTTACACGACCGCACCCACGCGCATATTTTTCACGCCACCGCCGAATGGTTGGCATTGGGCGGTGGATTTTGGCTGTTTCGCACCATTCGCAAACGGCGTGGCGAAACCACATCGGTGCAAGGCGGATTGTGGGTGTTGGCGTTTTGTTTGCTGGGGGCGGGTATTGGCAATAAATTGGTGTCGATGATACAGCACCCACAAGTGTTTACATGGCTGCTGAATGGCGATTATCAACGCTTTTTGATTGGCGCGTTTTCGGGGCAAAGTGTAGTAGGGGGGCTATTGGGCGGTTGGCTGGGCGTGGAAATGGGTAAAAAAATTGCCCGTGTACAAAGTCGGACGGGCGATGATTTTGTGATTCCCATTTTGGTAGGTTTGATGATTGGGCGGACAGGTTGTTTTGTGGCGGGTTTGCATGACGGCACTTATGGCGTGCATACCGATGTGGCGTGGGCGGTGGATTTTGGCGATGGTTTGCGCCACCCTACGCAGTTGTACGAGTGGTTGCTGGCTGGTGTGGCGTTGGCGACTGTTCCTGTGTGGCGGCGTTGGTGTGCGCATGAACAAGGTTTGGCGTTTCGGGTGTTGATGATTGGCTATTTGTTGTGGCGTTTGTGCATTGATGGTTTAAAACCTGTGCCACACGCTTACGCATGGGGTTTGAGCGGCATACAATGGGTTTGTTTAATTAGCTTACTGTTGATTTTATTCACTTATCGTAAAAAACAGGCGTAAAATGGTTACATCTTTAATAAGCTAGGAATGATGATAATGGACGAATAAAACCAAATCATTCAATCTAAACGCAATGGTTGCTGGAGTTTTATTGTGGCAACATTGGCAGCATTTGTGGTAGGTGCAGGGATTTGTATTGGTGGTGTGGTTATCTTTTTTCCGAATCACAACAGTACATTTTGGTTTAGCATTTGGATGGGGGCGTGTTTTATGGTGCCTACTATTGTGTGGTTTTGGCTATTAATGCGGATGATGGATAAGGAAAATAATGATGGAACAAGAACATAAAGTTAAAATAATTCATCAAGATGGTGAAATTGACAATGATGTGAGTGAAGAAGAACAAGATTATCCCTCTAAAAAATCATTAAGTGGATGTGTGTCTTGGGTCATCGCTATCATTATGACATTAATAGCAATGGCAATCATCATCCCACTGATACCTTCATCTTGGTTTAAATCAGATATGTGGATTGTGTTTGGATTTATTATGCCTATTTTTATAGGGGCAGTTTCAACATTATTCCTACACCAAGAATTAAATTTGGAAAGTTTATCTGAAACGCTGTTATTGATATTGAAACAGATGTTTGTGATTACCATACTGTTGTTTGGATTGGCATTATTAGGTGTAGGTGCATTGCTGGGATTTTGTGTAATGATGATGCTTAATTAAAGAGAAAAATTAAGGAAAATACAATGGAACAAGAACCTAAAGAAATAGACATTAGCCAAAAAAATGATGTGATTAATGAATCAGAAACATTTGACGATGCCAACGAAACGCCAGCTAAATCAGGCTGCCTGAAAACATTGGTCGCGTTTATTGTTGCTAGTTTGTGTGCGTTGGTGTCGGGGATAGGTATTTGTATGAGTCCTTTTATTTTGGGTGAAGGTACTGGATTTGAGCATTATTACCAAATTGTTAAATGGATTATAGGGACAATTTGGATAGGTGCATCATTTATTGTTCCCGTTATCGTATTTGTTAAGGTTTTGAGCAAATTAGAGAATTAGGTTAATTCCATGTTTCATCCTTTTTTCTCAAAATAAGCAAATCAATCGCGGTTACATGATGATATTGATTTGATGATTTGTAGCGATATTCGGTTTTTGTGTTGATAAATGGGTTTAAATGGTAATATTTGCGCTCATCATAACCATAAAGAAAGCACAAACCATGTCGCGCAAAAACCGCCCTTATCATTTTTACGATACCACCACCGCTTTGTGTTCAGGCTGCCTGAAACCCGTAGAAGCCAAAATTATCTTCAAAGACAACCGCGTTTACCTAGACAAATGGTGTCCGCAACACCACACCGAGCGCGTGTTAATCAGCGATGACGCCGAATACTACCGTTTAGGGCGCGAAGTGTTCGTGAAAAAACCTGAAATGCCCCAATTATTCAATACGCAAATGCACTATGGTTGCCCGTTTGATTGCGGACTTTGCCCCGACCATATGCAACATTCTTGTTTATCCATTGTGGAAATCAACCGCGCTTGCAATCTGAATTGCCCCGTGTGTTTTGCCGATAGCGGAACCCATCGCCACGAACATTATTCCCTTGAAACCATTGAAAAAATGCTGGACGCGATTGTCGCCAACGAAGGCGAACCCGATGTGGTGCAAATTTCAGGTGGCGAACCGACCATTCATCCGCAATTTTTTGACATTCTCGCTGCCGCCCGCGCTCGCCCTATTAAACATCTGATGATTAACACCAACGGCATTCGCATTGCCCAAGACGAAGATTTTGTCGCGCAACTCGCCAGCACAGGCACGCAAAAATTGGAAATTTATTTGCAATTTGACTCGCTAGACAATCAAGTTACCCAAACGTTGCGCGGTGCCGATTTGCAACGTATCCGCTTGAAAGCATTGGAACAACTCAATCACTACAATCTATCTACCACCCTAGTTGTTACCCTTGCCAAAGGGATTAACGACCACGAAATTGGCGATATTATCCGCTTTGCCACTTCGCAACCGTGTGTGCGTGGCGTTACCTTTCAGCCGATACAATACGCAGGGCGCACCGAACAAATTCACCCAGAAAACCGCCTAACCGTTAGCGAAATTCGCCGCAATATCATTGAACAAAGCGGCATTTTTACCGCAGACGACATCATGCCCGTGCCGTGCAATCCCGACACCTTGGCAATGGCGTATGCGTTTAAAGACGAAAGCGGTATTACGCCACTCACGCGCTATCTTGACCCCAAAACGCTGGTTGAAAACGCAGGCAATACCATTGTGTTTGAACACGATGCTAATTTGAAAGACCATGTTTTCAAACTGTTTTCCACCAATCACAGCCCAGTATCGCAAGCCAATTGTTTGAGTGAATTGATGTGTTGTTTGCCCGAAATCAGCGCACCGATGGAATTGGGTTATCAAAATGTGTTTCGCGTGTTGATTGTGCAATTTATGGACGCGGCAAATTTGGACATTCGCAGCTTGAAAAAATCGTGCATTCACTTTGCCACGCCCGAAGGCAAGCTCATTCCGTTTGAAACGTACAACTTGTTTTACCGCCCCGAACAAGCACAATTACTCGCACGATTGCGCGATAAAATTGAACGTGGCAATGCGATTTGGTTAGAACCTGTGTGAGAAAAATTTCAGGCAGCCTGAAATCGCCAGAACGCGCGTCTTGCCGCGCACCACGCTTTTTGGGTGGTGGCGTGGAACGGTGCGTTCTCCGTAGAACGGTCAGTCGGAGTAGAAAAATGAACAAATTAGATTATGGTTTCATCATATCTAATGATTTAGATTGGTATGCTAAAGATGGAAACGTAATTGCACATTTTGCAACAGGCGGAACAGATAGCTTACCTTTTAGCGTAATCAATGATAAAACAAATTGGGAATATGTATGTCATTTTTTTGAACAATTACCTATTATGCCAAATCGTTTAATTGCAATTTGTCATGACAATTTACCTGATTTCCA
>JBHARQ010000267.1:0-5445 GCA_041831015.1 Simonsiella sp.
ATTTCGTGTTGGGCAGTCAGTTGTTGGACGGCGTGGGCGGCTTGGATGTATTCGGGGGTGTCGGTGCGGGGGTGTTGGGCAGCGAGTTGGTCTAGTAATCCTAGGTTGTATAGGAAGTGGGCTTGGGTAGTGTAGCCGATAAGGTCTAATCCTGCGTTCACGCCCGCTTCGGCGATGTCGGTAAAGTTGATGTGGGCGGTGAGGTCGGTCAAGCCCACGCGGTAAAAGGGGTCGTGGATGCTGTGGTGGCGGTGGTGTCCAATCAGGGTGCCGTCTGTGCGTTGGGGGTGGTAATATTGGGCAGCATCAAAGCCGTAGTCTATCCAAATCATGGCGCCGCGTGTGAGTCGGTTGGCGAGTGTTTGGATGAAGGCGTGTTGGGTGGGGTGGAGTTCGCTGGTGTAGTGGGGGATGTTGGGTAGGTATTGGTTGGCAGTTTGTAGGAGGTGTGCTTCGGTTAGGGGTTGGAATTGCCAAGTGAATTGTTGGTTTTGTATGGCAACGTGGGCTTGTTGCAGTGCGCCTGTTTCGGTGCGGCGAATGCGTTCTATGGGCATGGCGTCGAGGACTTCGTTGCCCAGTAGGATGCCGTCAAAGGTTTCGGGCAGGGCGTGGAGCCAAATCACGCGGTTGGCAAATTGGGGGGCGTGTTGTTGGATGTGGGCGCGTTGGCGTTCGGCGAGTTCGGTTGATAATTCGATGATGTGGTATGTTTTCAGGCTGCCTGAATATTCGCTCAATGCGTTGAGCAAATCAGCAGCGAGTGCGCCTGTGCCTGCGCCAAATTCGTAGATGTTGCCTGCGGTTTGTGGGAGCAATTCGGCGAGTTGTACGGCTAGGGTTTGGGCGAATAGGGGGGTGAGGGTGGGCGCGGTGATGAAATCGCCTGCCGCGCCGATTTTGTGTGCGCCGCCTGTGTAATAGCCAAATTGTGGGGCATAGAGGGCTAATTGCATGAATTGGGAAAAGGGAATGGCACCGCCGTTTTGGGCGATGATGTGGGCGATGTGTTGGGTGAGTTGTGCGCTGGATTCGGCGGCTTCTGTGGATAAGTCGGGTAAATGTAATTTGTGCATAAGTCTGTGAATGTTTTTGTGGATAAGTGTGAATTTCTTGACGCAAATTTTAGGTTAAAATTTGTAAAATTGTTTATTTGATGCACATTATAGCGGTTTTATGGCATGATGGGGTGGAAATCAAGTCATCTTGTTTTTTCGGGGAATTTTGTTGGCGGGCATCGTAAAAATGGTTTTCAGGCAGCGTGAATGGTGTTTCAGGCTGCCTGAAAGTTTTTTTTCGCGTTGAAATGGGTGATTTTTCAGATGGGCTTGGTTTGACCGTATCGTTATTTTTTCTTATAGTGTAGGGTTTTGTAAGACGAATTTTGTATCATGACTGCCGAATTATCCCCTTTTCAACACGTTACCGTTTTGCTGCATGAGGCGGTGGACGCGCTCAACATTCGCGCCGATGGCGTGTATGTGGACGGCACGTTTGGACGCGGTGGGCATTCGCGGCTGATTTTGTCGCAATTAAATGAATCTGGCAAATTGATTGTGTTTGATAAAGACCCTCAAGCCATTGAAGTGGCAAAAAATTTAGCCAAACATGATAAGCGTGTTCATGTCGTACACAATGGTTTTGCTCAATTTCAGGCTGCTTTGAATGATTTGCAGATTAATCAAATTGATGGCGCATTGTTTGATTTGGGCATTTCATCGCCGCAAATTGACGATGGCTCACGCGGATTCAGTTTTCGTTTTGACGCGCCGTTGGATATGCGTATGGATACCACGCGCGGACAGTCCGCCGCCGAATGGCTGGCGGTTGCCGATGAACAAGCAATACACGAGGTGATTAAAAATTATGGTGAAGAGCGGTTTAGTCGCCAAATCGCGCGCGCAATTATTACGCAGCGCCAAACAAGTCCCATCACTACAACCCATCAGTTGGCGCAGCTCACGGCACAAGTCGTCCGCACTCGCGAACGCGGTCAAGACCCCGCGACGCGTACATTCCAAGCCATTCGCATCTTCATTAATCGTGAACTTGATGAAGTCGCCGAAGTCTTGCCGCAAGTCGTTGCGCGGTTGAATGTGGGGGGGGCGTTTGGCAGTGATTGCCTTCCATTCTTTGGAAGACCGAATTGTGAAACAATTTATCCGTACCCATTCCACCCACGCGCCCTTACCCAAATGGGCAGCCGTGCGCGAAGCCGATTTGCCGCAACCACCCCTGATTGCCATCGGCAAAGCCATCAAACCTTCAGATGATGAAATCGCTGCCAATCCACGCGCCCGTTCTGCGGTGCTGCGTGTGGCAGAACGAACGGCTGGACATTTTCAGGCAGCCTGAAAAACAGACATTATGACAATCATGAAATTTTCTATTAAAGACAAGCTGCCAGAGAAAGTGAAACCCATGGCAACCAAAACCAATATTATTTTATTATTACTTGTTTTATGGTCGGCATACCATGTTGTTGATTTGAATAACAGCATCACACATGAAACGCAACGCTACGGCAAAGCGCAAGAACAAGAAATTCGCTTAAACCAAGATTATGCCGAATTACAATACGAATTCAGCCAAGCGGCAGAAACCAAAATGATTAACAATGCCGCCGTTAAACTGAAAATGCACGCGCCCAGCGCCCAAGAAACCGTGATTTTAGAACTTCGCTAACCATGAAATCAGACCTACCACCACAAAATCAACCAGACCTAGAATCTGAACACACCGCCGAGACCACCCCCGCCAGTCCGCCCGAACCCAATATTAAAAAAACCAAAAAACCAAAAAAGCAAAAACCACAACCAAATGGTTACAGCAATTTTCGTTTGCGTTTGGTATTGGGTTTGATTGGCGTAGCGTTTGCCAGCTTGGTGGCGCACATGGTGTTTATGCGTTTTGAGCATAGCGATGAAATCAAAGTTCAAGGCGAAAACCGCACCATTCGCAGCATCAAAGAACCTGCCTTGCGCGGCATGATTACCGACCGTAATGGCACGGTACTTGCCGTCAGCCGCTATTTGCGCGTCCCCACTTTTAATCCGCAAGCAATTTACACACCCAAGCGCAAAGGCGATGAAATTAATTGGGATACCATTTCCGATGAACAATTTGCCCAGCTTGCCCAAATTTTGCAGCTGCCTGAAAATGAAATTCGCACCAAATTAAAAGATACCAATAATAAATATTGGAATACCAAAGTAGAATTGTCATTAGAAGAAGTGGACGAATTAAAAAAATTGAAAATTCCCACCCTTCGCTTTGAAGAACGCAGCGAACGCACTTATCCAACAGGCAATTTATTTTCCCATATTGTGGGTTTTGCCAATAAAAAAGGCGTGGGTTTGGAAGGTTTAGAGCGTACCGAAAATGATAATTTGATGGGCGAAGATGGCAAACAAATGGTATTGCGCGACCGTCATGGCAACATCATCGGTTTAATTGATTCGCCCGAAAATAAATCTGCGCGCGCTGGCAAAACGCTGGTGTTGTCGGTTAATCAAGAATTGCAGCGTTTAGCGCGTAGCGAATTACAAAAAACCATTCGCCGTTTTAATGCCAAAGCAGGTGGTGTGGTGGTATTGGACGCGCAAACGGGCGAAATTCTCGCCATGAGCAGCTTGCCAGATTACGATGCCAATTTTTATCAAGATTATCCAACCGATAATTTGCGTAATTTTGCGGTTGGCGTCACGATGGAACCAGGGTCGGTATTTAAGCCCTTTGTGGTGGCAAAAGCGATTGATGACGGCAAAATCACGCGTTATACCAATTTCAATACCAATCCATTTAATATTGGCGTGAAAACCATTCGGGACGTGCATGATTACCCCAATTTGACCACCGAAGGCATTTTGCAAAAATCGTCTAATGTGGGAACGAGCAAAATTGCTGCCATGTATCCAAATCAAGATTTATATGATTTTTATAACAAAATCGGCTTTGGACGCAAAACCAATTCAGGCGTAACAGGCGAACAATTCAGCCCCATCAAACCTGCCAATCAATGGGGACAACTGGACAGAGCCGTGATGTCGTATGGTTACGCGATTACTGCCAATTTATTGCAAATGGCACAAGCCTATACCATTTTCACGACTGACGGAAAATTGCTGCCTGTAACCGTTTACAAGCGCGATGAAGCCCCTGAAGGCGAGCAAATCATCAAACCAGCCACTGCTAAATTAATGCGCGAAATGATGATTAGCGTGACCAAACAAGGCGGTAGCGGCGTGAGTGGTGCGATTGAAGGCTATGACGTGGCAGCCAAAACAGGGACGGCGAAAAAAATCGTAGCAGGTAATTATGAAGACCGCTATCGTGCCAGTTTTGTGGGTTTTGCGCCTGCACAAAATCCGCGTTTGATTGTGGCGGTTACGATTGATGAGCCGCGTGGCAAGGGTTATTACGGTGGCTTGGTGGCGGGCCCTGCGTTTCGTGGCGTGATGAGTGGTGGTTTGAAAATTTTGGGCGTACCACCTACTTATCCAATCAATACGGAGCAGCCTCAAGTGTTGCGAACCACGCCGAAAACGGCTGAAGAAGAAGCATTAGAAACCGAAGTATTGCCTGAATAATGATGATACCCTCAACACCTTTGTTGCGTTTGTTGCCAACAAGGGTGTTGTGTGTTTTCAGGTGGTTTTATTTAATCATTTGGTGGTGTCCTGAAAAGTGTGCTGTTTTAAATTTGTTTAGGATTATTGATTGCCCAAAATCCAATGTTAAATGATTTAACATGATAAAACATTGATTTAGAAAAACAGCAACTGCGCCTAATGGCTCTGCTTACTACGTTTTAAGGTTGCCTGAACTTTATCACGGCTATAACCTGTTATTGCACAAATAGCGCGAACACCATTACCGTAGGCATTCATTCGCCAAATCATTGAATCTGATTCGGAATGACATCCTTTGTTGTCTAGGGCGTGGTCACCAATGAAACAACGTCCGCAGATTTTGCAACGATATTTCTGTTTGCGATTGCTATTGAAGCCATTTTTCTTTATATTGAGTCCTTGGCAACGAGAACATTTCAGGGTTATTTCTATTTTCACACATTTAAATATACTCTGTTCTCGCTGCTTTTCGTTTATTTTCTATTAGCACACTTTTCAGGATACCTCCAACA
The DNA here is from genome assembly GCA_041831015.1 of Simonsiella sp. GTDB lineage: Bacteria > Pseudomonadota > Gammaproteobacteria > Burkholderiales > Neisseriaceae > Simonsiella. Next base: position 5,144 of record JBHARQ010000267.1, read on the forward strand.
ATATTTGTAGGCAGCCTGTCAGCACAAGACAAAAACTTTCTATGCAGCCTGAAAAGTTTTATGTAGGTCGGATACTTGTATCCGACACCAACGACCGAAATACACGAATTGTCAGGTTTAATAATTAGACATTTATTTGAAAATCAATAAATTGTAAAATTTTCGGATACAAGTATCCGACCTTGTATATTCAAAATCGAGTATCATAGCAATGAAACAGCTTATCTGTATCTCGTATCCGACCATGTGCAAAGTTTAAAGCCCGTTTCGTAGCTCAGAGAACAGATAAGCACCCATCAACA
>JBHARQ010000268.1:0-2953 GCA_041831015.1 Simonsiella sp.
CGTTTTACACGGAAAATTTACCGCTTAATCCGCAACAACAAATGGTTTTATATGAATTTGTGCAAATCATGACCGAAAGAGCGCGTCAGCAAGATTGGCTGGTGGAAGATTGGCAACAAGTCCATGAACATTTGTCGGCGCAATTTGAGTATTTCAGGCAGCCTGAAAAGGACTACGCGTCCAGCGAATAAAAATACATTCACAAAAAAAATTTTAAACTTAATCAACAAAGTAAACACCATGACCGAACAAACGCAACACGAATATGGCGCAGACAGCATTCAAGTACTCGAAGGCTTGGAAGCCGTCCGCAAACGCCCTGGTATGTACATTGGCGACACCCAAGATGGCTCTGGCTTACACCACATGGTGTTTGAAGTGCTAGACAATGCCATTGACGAAGCCCTAGCAGGACATTGCGACAACATCACCGTCGCTATCAATGCCGATGAAAGCATTACCATTGAAGACAACGGACGCGGCATTCCCACAGGCATTCACCCCAAAGAAGGTCGCTCTGCCGCCGAAGTCATCATGACCATTCTTCACGCAGGCGGTAAATTTGACAACAACAGCTACAAAGTGTCAGGCGGTTTGCATGGCGTGGGCGTGTCGGTAGTAAACGCGCTTTCAGACTGGCTGAAATTGACCATTTGGCGCGAAGGCAAAGAACATTTTGTCGAATTCAAACGTGGCGAAACCGTAGAACCGCTCAAAGTGGTTGGCGATTGCGACCCCAACAAACACGGCACGCGCGTTCAATTTCTCGCCAGCGAAGACACATTTGGCACCGTGCAATACAAATTTGAAACGCTCGCCAAACGCATTCGCGAATTGTCTTTCCTAAACAATGGCGTAAAAATTGAATTGTTTGACAAACGAGACGGCAAACACGAAAACTTCGCCGAAAGCGGTGGCGTAGTTGGTTTTGTGCAATACACCACAGGCAGCAAAAAACCGTTGCACGACAAAATTTTCTACGCATTGGGCGAAAAAGACGGCATGACCGTAGAATGCGCGATGCAATGGAACGAAAGTTACCAAGAAAGCGTGCAATGTTTTACCAACAACATTCCGCAACGCGATGGCGGTACGCATTTAACCGCCCTACGCGCCGCCATGACGCGCACCATTAACCAATACATTGAAGCCAACGAAATCGCCAAAAAAGCCAAAATTGACACATCAGGCGATGATATGCGCGAAGGTTTGACTTGCGTGTTGTCGGTAAAATTGCCCGACCCGAAATTTTCATCACAAACCAAAGACAAATTGGTTTCCAGCGAAATTGCGCCTGTGGTGAATGAAGTGTTATCGCAAGCCTTGCACGACTTTTTGGAAGAAAATCCAACTGACGCAAAAATTATTTGTAGCAAAATCGTGGAAGCCGCCCGCGCCCGTGAAGCCGCCCGCAAAGCGCGTGAATTAACGCGCCGTAAAGGTGTGATGGACGGTTTGGGTTTACCAGGGAAATTAGCGGATTGCCAAGAAAAAGACCCTGCATTATCAGAACTTTATTTGGTGGAGGGCGACTCGGCAGGCGGTTCGGCAAAACAAGGGCGCGACCGCAAATTCCAAGCCATTTTGCCGCTCAAAGGTAAAATTTTGAATGTGGAACGCGCACGATTTGAACGCATGCTTGCCAGTCAAGAAGTTGCCACGCTGATTACCGCGCTTGGCACGAGCATTGGCAAAGAAGAGTTCAATTTAGAAAAATTGCGCTACCACCGCATTATCATCATGACGGACGCGGACGTGGACGGCGCACACATTCGCACTTTATTACTGACGTTCTTCTATCGCCAAATGCCTGAATTGATTGAACGCGGCTACATTTACATCGCACAACCGCCTTTGTACAAAGCCAAACACGGCAAAACCGAACGCTATTTGAAAGACGAAACCGAAAAAGACGAATTTTTGCTTGGTTTGGCGTTGGAAAAAGCGAAATTGGTGGTGGGCGAGCGCGTGATTGAAGGCGCGGAATTGGCGAAAATGGCGAACCGTTTTGTCAAAGCCCGTGCCACGATTACCGAAGAAAGCCGTGTGATTGATGCGGCGGTGTTACGCGCTTTGGTGGACATTGAACCGATTGATTTGTCAAATGAACATTCGGCAAAACAAGCGATTTTGGCACTTTCAGGCAGCCTGAACAATCCCGAAATTGCGTTGGAATGGGTATCGGGCAATGAAGGGGCGCAGTTCATCAAAATCACGCGCCAGTTGCATGGCAATGTGATGATTTCCTATCTTGACCAAAAATTTGTGGACAGCAAGGCGTATCAAACCCTGCTCCGCGCTGGCGATGTGTTGCGTGGCGTGATGGGCGCGGACGGTGGGCAGTTGCACAAAGGCGATGGCGAGCCGTTGGCGGTGCGCGATTTTGAGCAAGCGTTAGACCATTTGTTGAACACCGCGCAAAAAGGCATGAGTATTCAACGATATAAAGGTTTGGGCGAGATGAACCCCGAGCAACTTTGGGAAACCACAATGAACCCCGAAGTGCGCCGTTTGCTGAAAGTACGCATTGAAGACGCGATTGCGGCTGACGAGACGTTTGTTACGCTGATGGGCGATGAAGTTGAGCCGCGCCGTAACTTTATTGAGCGCAATGCGTTGGTGGCGCAGAATATTGATATTTAAGGGACTGCGCGTTCAGCGAAAAAATTTTCAGGCAGCCTGAAAGACTACGCGTCTAGCGAAGTTCTATTTTCAGGCTGCCTGAATTTTTACGAGGAACGCGCGTCTTGCCGCGCACCACGCTTTGGGGTATGCGGTGCGGAACGGTGCGTTCTCCGTAGTTTAGGTCGGGTGGATTCTTGAATCCGACATTTTCTTGTAAAATCAAAGATTGTTGGATACAAGTATCTAATCTACTCGACTAACCCTAATTCACGAAGTTAAAAAATGATTAATCAATTAGAATTTAAAGTAATGGTTATGGATGATAATA
>JBHARQ010000269.1:0-5961 GCA_041831015.1 Simonsiella sp.
ATATTATACTCTCTTCCTCTTATTGTCAAATTTATCTGTGTTATAAAATATAACACAACTTATAACACTTTGATTTATTTTAAAATAATTTTTATTCTTTTGAAAAATGGTAGAAATTAGCCTAAAAATAAAAAAAAGCAGCCTGAAAACCAGTTTCCCAGTTTTCAGGCTGCCTTTTTATTTCAAACTAGCAATTAAGCATGATTGCGAACTTCGCCCTTACCGTCAATATTATCCGCACAACGCGCACAAATCGTCTCATGCCCTGCTACCGTGCCAACGGTTGGCGTGTAATGCCAGCAACGCTCACATTTTGGTGCGTCTGTGGCGCGAACTTCGGCTTGCAACTCATCGCCTTTCGCCAACACCACTTTGGACACCAGCAACACATATTTCAGCTCATCGCCCAATGTTTCCAATGCCGTAAACATCTCATCAGGTGCGGTCAGCAACACTTCCGCTTGCAATGACGAACCCACCGATTTATCCGCACGCAACGGCTCAATCGCCGCATTCACCACCGCACGCGCTTGGCGAATGGCTTGCCATTTTGCCAACAACGCGCTTTCGCTGGCTGGATTAGTGGTCGGAAAATCGTGCAATGTGTGGTACAACACGCTGTCTTCTTCGCCACCGCCAATGATGTCCCACGCTTCTTCGGCTGTGAAACACAAAATCGGCGACATCAACAACACCAACGAGCGCGTAATATGATACAACGCTGTTTGTGCGCTACGGCGAGCGTGGCTGTCGGCTTTGGTGGTGTACAAACGGTCTTTCAAAATATCCAAATAGAACGCGCCCAAGTCTTCCGAACAGAACTGCACAATATCTTGTACCGCCAAATGGAACGCATAACGCGGATAGTGTTCGCCCGCCACTTTTTCCTGTAATTGACGTGCCAACACCAGCGCGTAGCGGTCAATTTCCACCATATCGGCTTGCGGAACAGCGTCTTCAATCGGGCTGAAATCTTTCAAATTGGCAAACAAGAAACTCAATGTATTGCGAATACGGCGATAACGCTCGCTCACACGTTTCAAAATTTCTTTGGAAATACCCAATTCGCCCGAATAATCCGTGCCTGCCGTCCACAAACGCAAAATATCCGCGCCAAATTCATTATAAACTTCTTGCGGTGCAACCACATTGCCCAACGATTTGGACATTTTGTAGCCTTTTTCGTCCACCACAAAACCATGCGTCAATAATTGTTTGTAAGGCGCACGTCCAATGGTCGCACAACCTGTCAGCATAGACGATTGGAACCAACCGCGATGTTGGTCGCTCCCTTCCAAATACAAATCCGCAGGATAGGCTAATTCAGGGCGTTGTTTTACAACCGAATAATGCGTTGAACCGCTATCAAACCACACGTCCATGGTGTCGGGCAATTTGTCGTAGTGTTCGCAATCTTCGGGCGACAAGATTTCGGCTTTATCCAAATCAAACCACGCGTTAATGCCTTTTTGTTCAATGCGTTGGGCGATTTGTTCCAAATATTCGGCTGAATTCGGGTGCAATTCGCCCGTTTCTTTGTGGGCGAAGAACGTCATGGGCGTACCCCAAGCGCGTTGGCGCGACACCACCCAATCAGGGCGACCTTCAATCATGGCTTGCAAACGCGCACGTCCCCAAGCTGGGAAAAATTCGGTGTCATCAACCGCTTTCAAAGCGTTGTTGCGTAAGGTGTTGCCACTCACGCCTGCTTTGTCCATGCCGATAAACCATTGCGCAGTAGCGCGGTAAATCAAAGGCGTTTTGTGTCGCCAACAATGCGCGTAGCTGTGTTCAATTTTTTTGTGGGCAAGCAACACATTGTTTTCAGTCAGCCAGTCAATCACAGCAGGGTTGCCTTCGTTGAAAACGTGCATACCTGCCAAACGTGGCACTTCTGAAATATAGCGACCTTCGGCATTCACGGGGTTATACAATTCAATTTTGTATTGATTGCAAACCAAATAGTCTTCCAAACCATGCGCGGGCGCGGTGTGAACAAAACCTGTACCTGCGTCTGTGGTAACGTGGCTACCGTTCAACATCGGAATGTCGCGTTCTAAAAATGGGTGCGACAACAGCAAATGTTCCAAAGTCGCGCCTGTGGTTTCCGCCAAAACAGGGCTGCCTGAAAAGCCGTATCGCGCCAAAGCTTGTTCTGCCAAATCTTTCGCCAACACCAATTTACCGCGTGGCGTATCAATCAGTTGATACACAATATCTGCGCCTGCTGAAATGGCTTGGCTGGCTGGCAATGTCCAAGGTGTCGTTGTCCAAATCACGGCAAACGCTTCGCCCGAAATTTCAGGCAGCCTGAACGCTTTTGCCAACGCTGCGGTGTCTTGAAATGGATACGCCACATCAATCGCTGGCGACACTTTGTCTTTGTATTCCACTTCCGCTTCCGCCAAAGACGAGCCGCAATCCAAGCAGAATTGCACGGGTTTTGCGCCGCGATACAAATAGCCGTTTTTGTAGATTTCGCCTAATGTGCGGACGGTGTCGGCTTCGGTTTTGTAGTCCATCGTCAAGTATGGGTTGTCCCAATCGCCCATCACGCCCAAGCGAATGAAATCTTTTTTCTGGCGCAAAATTTGTTCGCCTGCGTATTGACGGCATAATTCGCGGAATTTGCTGGCGGGCATGTCTTTGCCGTGCAATTTTTCAATCATCACTTCAATCGGCAAACCATGGCAGTCCCAACCGGGGACATAAGGCGCGTCAAATCCAGCCAGCGTTTTGCTACGCAAAATCACGTCTTTCAAAATTTTATTGACCGCATGACCAATGTGAATATCGCCATTGGCATAAGGTGGGCCATCGTGCAAAATGAATTTGGGGCGACCTTGGGCGATTTGGCGCAATTTTTGGTAGCGTTTTTCGTCTTGCCATTGTTTGACCCAAGCGGGTTCGCGTTTGGCGAGATTGCCGCGCATGGGAAATGGTGACTCGTGTAGATTGACGGTTTTACTATAATCAGTCATGGTTTGGCTCGTTTGCAAATGTTAAAAACAATCTCTGTTGCCGTATGTGTTTTGACAACACATTCGCGACAAAACAATCATTCTACAAGGCTTTAACGCGAAAGAAAAGCCAATCCATTGATGATATTCAAAGTAAATTCAAGTTAAAACCATTTCCTTCTTTTTCCATTTTCATTTATGATAAATGTAGTTGATATAATGTAACATTTAAATTCCATTAAACCCAACTTAAAGGACTAATATCATGAATATTCGTTATCTTTCCGCGATTGCAGCAACTTGTGTCTTGGCAGCTTGTCAAAGCACGACCACTACACCAGCACAACCGCAAATCCCCACGCAACCCACCATCACAACCCCACCTGTTACTCAAACCACACCCAATCTGAAACCTCAACGCTTTGAATGCAAAAACGGCATGACGGTTAATGTGAAATATGTGGGTAACGACACCGTTTCTGTGGCGGTGGACACCATCGGTTCGGAAGTAAAATTGACGCAAGCGGTATCAGGTTCGGGTGAGCGTTATGTGAACAATAAGGGTTTCTACAATAAAACCACCGAATGGCATCAAAAAGGCAATTTAGGTCATTTGACCTTTACCGACCCATACGGCAACACGGTCGAAGCGTCTTGTGCAGTCAAATAATTTCAAAATACAAAAGGGGCAAATTTGAATATTCAAATTTGCCCCTTTTTGATAAAAATAAAATGGGAATTTAAAAATCAGGCAGCCTGAAATATAAGAAAGCAGCTTGAAAACTATAAATTTAGTTTTCAAGCTGCTTTTTTATGTATTCCCCGACATGTGGGACAATCATTCCGACCGAACTCTGCGTAACATTCACGCAGACCATCAAGTATCTTAATCCCCGACATGTGGGGCAATCATTCCGACTGAAATCTATTACTGCTAAATATGGTATCCGACCGTCTTAATCCCCGACATGTGGGGCAATCATTCCGACCTGGTGTCAATCTTAAGAAGGATGTCACTGCATTGTCTTAATCCCCGACATGTGGGGCAATCATTCCGACTGGTTATGGTAGTGCATCTAGTGCTAGCTTCTTGAGTCTTAATCCCCGACATGTGGGGCAATCATTCCGACCTTATCAATTCACTTCAAGGAGAGACTATTATGTGTCTTAATCCCCGACATGTGGGGCAATCATTCCGACAGATTAATGATATTGAATCACAAAAGAGCGAGTGTCTTAATCCCCGACATGTGGGGCAATCATTCCGACGAGATTCGAGTGTTAATGATTTCCTCAATCTTGTCTTAATCCCCGACATGTGGGGCAATCATTCCGACTGGAGATATTCGCGTAAAAGTATATGTTGCCAAAGTCTTAATCCCCGACATGTGGGGCAATCATTCCGACTGCACTTCCTTGATTTCAGCTTTTAAAATCATATTGTTAGAAGTGGAATTTTATATTCTAAAATTCTTATCAAACGAATATAATTTTTAACAGTTCTTCACAATTCAATTGCAATCAGAATGCGACAAATGGTCTTTGTCGGAATGATTTCTGCGTATTTTAATCATCATTTTATGAAATGGCAATCTTTTTTTATGTCGCACACCGTTCCGTGCCACCACCCAAAAGCGTGGGTGCGGCGGCAAGACGCCGCGTTCTGGCGAAAAAAGGCAGCCTGAAAACTGTGGATAAGTTTTCAGGCTGCCGTGTTTTCAAAAATTATTCTACATGTTCAGGCAAGAAACCACCGCTTTGGTGCGCCCACAATTTGGCGTACAAACCGCCTTTTTCCAGCAATTCGGCGTGTGTGCCTTCTTCTACGATTTTGCCTTTGTCCAGCACAATCAATCTGTCCATCGCGGCAATGGTGGACAAACGGTGAGCAATCGCAATCACGGTTTTGCCGTCCATCATCTTGTCCAAACTTTGTTGAATGGCGGCTTCCACTTCGCTGTCCAATGCGCTGGTGGCTTCGTCTAGCAGTAAAATGGGCGCGTCTTTCAACATCACGCGGGCAATGGCAATGCGTTGACGTTGTCCGCCCGAGAGTTTCACACCGCGTTCGCCCACATGCGCGTCATAGCCTGTGCGACCTTGCGCGTCTGATAATTGGGGAATGAAATCGGCGGCTTCGGCTTTTTCGGCTGCCTGAATCATTTCATCATCGCTGGCATTGGGGCGACCGTAAATAATGTTGTCGCGCACCGAACGGTGTAGCAAACTGGTGTCTTGCGTTACCAAGCCAATTTGGGCGCGGAGACTTTCTTGTGTGATGTCTTCCACATTTTGCCCGTCAATTAAAATTTTGCCGCTTTGTGGTTCGTAGAAACGCAGCAACAAATTCACCAAAGTAGATTTGCCTGCACCACTTCGCCCAATCAAACCGACTTTTTCGCCTGCTTTAATATTTAAATTAAAACCGTTTAATAAAGGTTTGCCACTTTCATAGGAAAAATCAACGTGTTCAAATGAAATCGCGCCCTGCTCTACTTTTAATGGCAATGCGGCTGGTTTATCCACAATGGTGTGTGGTTTAGACAAGGTTTTCATGCCATCGGTTACCGTACCGATGTTTTCAAACAACATCGCGCTTTCCCACATAATGTATTGCGATAAACCATTAATGCGGAACGACATCGTAATCGCCACCGCCACCGCACCTGCGCTCACGCTGCCTGAATGCCACAACCACACGCCAATCACGGCTGTGGATAAAGTAAGCAACGCATTGATAGCAAACGTACAACTGTCTAACAAAGTTGCCAAACGCATTTGTGCGTGTACCGTTACCATAAATTCTTCCATGCTTTCTTTGGCGTAACGCGCTTCGCGTGCGCCATGCGAAAACAATTTGACGGTGGCGATATTGGAATACGCATCGGTAATGCGTCCTGTCATCAAGCTACGCGCATCGGCTTGGCGTTGAGCGGTTTTGGCTAATTTGGGAATGAGCAATTTCATCGTTAAACCAAACAACACCGCCCACATCACAAAC
>JBHARQ010000270.1:0-5809 GCA_041831015.1 Simonsiella sp.
ATACTAGCACTACTGGAAAAAATTTCTTCATCGGATAATTGCACCGTTTCCGCTTTTAAATGCAAATAATCAGACAATTTTTCAACAAATTTACGAATAAACCCTTGTCCATGTCTCTGCTCCGCTAATTCCTGCATATCAATCAGTCTTGAGCTGTGATTATGTGCAAAACTAGGCGTAACATCAAACGGCACTTTAACCGTCTGCCCTGTGCGTGGATTGGTAAATTCGCGCCATTGAATATCGTCTGTGCCGTCATCAATGATGCCTTTGGCGTGATTGGCTTTTTGCTGCTCGGTAAAGTTTTCAGGCTGCTTGCTGATGTCTTCGCCACGCTCACGCAAGGCTTGTTTGGTAGTTAATTGGCGCACGGTGCATTGGCAACCGTAGCCATTAGGCGGAAATATGCTCTGCCAAATCGGGTCGTCCACGCGCCAAATGCGCCCATAAAATGCCATGTGGCTGGCGCGTTTCTGCTCGGCGGTGCTGGCAATATATTTCAAATAAGGGAACTCGCGCTTATCTTCTTGCACACGCGCCCATTGCCCTGCCGCATAAGCTGTTGCCATATTGGTTTGGAAAATCACACGCAAACGGCGTGTCGAGCCAAGTTGCACGGTTTTTGCCACACCGTCCACAGGGTCGGTCATCACTTGTTCGCCCCACCAACCACGCGCCATCAGATACGGCTTCATTTTTTTGACAAATTGATGATACGGCTCGCCCGACTGCATGGCGTGTGCTATCGCAGCTTTGGTGTCTGCCAATAAATCCATATTTGTCATTTTGGCAATGGTAAACCCAACCGCGTGTTCATACAACCACACATCGTAGTGTGAAAAAGACGGCAATAGCGTTTTGCTTTGCAAATGCTCAAACGCGGCTTTATCCAGCAAGCTCGTAAAATGTACGACAGGTTTAGTCATCTTTTTTCCCTTTCAGGCTGCCTGAACCGTCTAGCCACGCTTGGCTATTTTGCCACACCAATTTATCAATTAGCATTTGGTCGCCCTCGCTCAAATCCAAATTATTCAGCAAAGCGTTGAATGCTTCGTAGCTATCAACACTCGCTGCTGCGCCCAAAATCGCATGGATTTTGGGCGATAAAATTTGCTGGTCAGCTTTGAGTTGGCTTTCGGGTTGTTTGAAGTCATCGGACAATTTGAGCGACAAAGTTGCATCGGCTTTTGCATTTTCCGCCTGATTGCCCGATTTCAAACGAAAATATCGTTTATCAATGCCCACTTGTTCGGCAAAATAATCATCGGTAAATTCAATCGCACCTGCGGATAAATACTTGGCATCACGCTCGGCACGATTAATATCTACTTTGATTTCATCAACATATTCAAACCACAAACCGCCTTTTGCTTGAATGGGCGTGGCAAAATAATCATTGAGTTGAATTAACACATCAACCAATTGTTGCACCGCCGTTGCCATCAAATTCAAATAAGCGTCTATGCGGTCTCCTTGCGTTTCCTGCTCCACCTGTTGCGCGGAACGGCTACCGTTTTGCAATTCGCTGGTTTTCACGCGCCCCAAGATTGATTTTTGGATACGCGCATTTGCCATTTGTTCAAGCTGGCGGAAAAATTCGCCATTGGCGGAATTTTGCAGCAACTGAATATCTTCGCCCGTGCCAATCGCTGCCGCGCCACCGCGTTTGAACGAATGGGCGTTTTTGGCGGCTTCGTTTTTGTCGCCATCGGTTTTGGCAACAAGGTAGGGCTGGGCGTAGCGTTGCGTGAATTGGTAAGCATAACGCCAGCCTTCTTTGCGTAACATCACGGCTGGATAAATGCGGACAATAGACATTTCGCCAGCAGGATTTTTGCTGGTTGATTTGTTGGTTAGGAATAAATGCGTGTATTCGGTGTCTATTTCTTCTTCGCCATTTTTGCTGTTGTAAATCAATTTGTTGAATTTAGGCGTGTAGCTATCCAATTCATCATGTCGGCTAATCACTTGTTTCAGCGACACAAATCCTGTTTCATCTTGGCTAAAAATCAAACGTGCCACCGAAAAACCGCACATTTTGGCAATGACCACCTGTTCAGCAATCGCAGGTAATTGTTTGCGAACGCATTTGTACAATTTATCCATTTGCGTTTCGTCTGTGTCTTCGCCATACAGTCGCCAACTGCTCGCAGCAAGCGCGGAAACCACGTCTTCGCGACAAGCGTCCACTTCGTCATCAGACATCACAGCCGCGTAAACCTGTTCGCGTGATAAGCCCAAGCGGTCAAGCAATTCGTCCGAACCTGTGGCAGCGAATGTGTCTAGTGCATAGGCGGTATCCTGTACAAGTTGGTCTAGCTGTACGTTTACTGCTTTCAGGTTGCCTGATTGTTTATTTTTTTTCTTAGACATAAGTTTTGCTCACTCTGTGAAATTGACATCAAAATAACGGGACAATAAAATTGAACATTGCCGACCGCATGGGTTGCTTAGAAAGCATTAAATGGCATTTAAAACGAGTTTAAAAATTGCCGACCGCATAGGTCGCTTATATAAGTTTAATACGGGCAATCGTCATACACTTGAATTGGTTTCATTTGATTAGATGAGCTATGCGAAGTCGCCAGTTGCCACAACATTTCCAGCGCGTCCAATCCGTCATCGTGGTCGCAATCAGGATATTCACGCATTTGCGTAATCAGCACCCGATGTTCAGGCAACAGCTTGATAAAGCCATTGGCAACGTGTGGTTGCAAGCGGTCAATGCGTAATTCTTTTTCCACTTTGGGCTTAATACCACGCGCAGGAACGTGTGCGCCCAACTTGCCCGATTCTTTAACCAATTCATCTTTGAAAAATTCCTGAAACTGTACTGTTTCAATTACCCATTCATGACAATGATATTGCTTTTGCAATTCAATCACTTCCTGAATAATTAAACTGGGAACGCGCTTTTTAATTTTCGCTTCAACCACATACAAAATACCCGTACTGCGTTGATAACCGCCCACCAAAATGGCAGACGGGTCGCGCCCCTTGCCCAGTTTGCCGAGCGATGGGTCAACCGCGCCAAAAAACACCACGTCATGCGGCAAAGTGCGGTAATAAGCTTTATCCACCGAATCCGCAAAAATAGCGCGTTCAGGGTTTGCAGGCGTGTTTTGATATTCGCAATCAAAAACGTGCTGACCATCACGCGCCCGAATTTTCATCAGCGTGAGTAAAGGGCGTTTAACCCAACTCACTTCGCTACCGCGCAACATCTCCGCTTCATTTGCTAAATAAAACGCTTGCGCGGCTTTCTCGTTCTGCTCGTTGGTTTTGGGCGTGTTGCGGTAAATGTTTTCCCACTCTTCCCATAAATCCATGCGCTCGGGGTATTTCACAATCGCGGAAAATAAAACACTACGCCAAAATGGATTTTTCAATGTTCGCGCCAACACGCTGTCTTGGCACAGCACCGTACCAACATAAATAATGTCAATTTTGCTGCCAGCTTCGCCGAGCGGTTGAATGACACGCGCAATCCATTTTTCTAACTTATCGCGCAAACGTGGGTTTTCCGCGTGGTCTTCGTTTTCCAAATCGTCCAAATACACTGCATCAGGGCGTTTATTAACCTTTTTTGCGCCACGAATTTTCTGCCCCGAACCATAAGCCTTGAATTTATTGCCTTGACGGGTACGGATTTCGCCAATCCGCCAACGCGCCCCTTGTCCACAAACTTCGGGAAAATCCAACTGCAACATCGGGTTTTCGGTCAATTCAGTTTTCAATACTTCAATGATTTCATCGGCTTGTTCTTCAGTATCCGACACAATCACGGTATTGTGTTTTACATTACGCACTTCATTGAACAAGCTATTTGCCTGCACCACCAGCGTGGTTTTAGCTTCTCCACGCGGTGCAGAAATGCTTTGTGAAACCGCGTCAGGTTCATTGGTGATTTCAGGTAGCTTTTCGTACGCCCAAGCGTGAAATTGCGATTCCGTGTCATCGGGAAAATGGTGTGGCAAATAGGTTTTGCAAAAAAAACGAAACGCCGCTTCATCTCCTTGAAACACGATTTGTCGGCGTTGTTCAATCGCTTGTGGGCTGTTGTCTAATGCAATTTCGTGCAATTCAATTTGGCGCAAGGCTTCTTCGCGCACTTCTGCCATGCGCTTTTTCAGTTCTGCCAAACTGATTTTTTCGGTAAATTTAGCCATTATGAAAACTCACGTTCTACAACCGATTCAAAGGTTTGCAAAATCAAAGCAAAATCGGCTAATTTGTCAGAATATTGGTCGGCAATGTGTTTGAGTAGCAACTGCACCACTTGCAATGCCACCGCAGCTGCTTGGGTTTCGGGCAATATTTTTTTGTTGGTATTGACCATTTTGGCGTATGAATCCGCCAAACTCGCCAAAGCGCGAGTTCTGTCCATTGGCGTAATCTTTTCATCATTTTGCAAGCTATCAAATGTGGATTGATATTGCACCAAAAAGCCAGCCAATATCATGTGTCCAATGGATTCCAAACCACCGCCAGCCAGTAAATTTGCCGAGCGGACTTTGTCCCAATCATCGCCTTGTTCTTTGGCAGCATATTTCCAACTGCGAGCAGTGGCTAAAGGTATGCCCACAAAGGTTGCTGCCAATTCTAGTGGTTGATTGTCAAACACATATTTGCGGCGCAATAAATCGCGTTTTTCTTGTGGGTGTGCCATTGTTCCCCCCTTACAAACCAAATTTTGCTTTAATCAAAGCGATACCCAATGACACCAAACCACCAGTCGCCGTGCCTGAAATTGCTCCTGCCACCGCGCCATTGGTACGGGCGGTTTTTTTACAGTCATCATGGATTTGGTCTAAACGCGCATCCATTTTGTCTTGCTTTTCAAGCGTTTCATCTTGCTTTACGCGGATTTCGCGCAACATCTCTAAAATAGGGTCTTTGTGTTCTACGGACATGATTTGTCTGCCTTTTGATTGATTTTATTGCTGACTTCTTTCAAATCATCTTTGATTTCTTTCAGCAATTTTTTGATTTCTTCGTTTTCGTGTCGGGCATCGTGTTTGCTTTGATAGCCTTTTTCCACTTGGTGCAATTTTTCGGTTAAGTGTTTAATTTCACGCGCTAATTCCTTGTCGGTCTCGGCTTGCGAATTAACGTAACGCCACAAAGCCGTAATCGCAATACTCACCACCAAGCCAAACGCCCACTCAATCGTCAAAAATTGTTGTGCGGTCATGACATCACCCCCAGCCGAATAATCACTTGCACATCAGGCACATTGGGATTGCAAATCACAAATTCTGCGCCGTCTTCTTCGCACCAAAAATGCGGAAACAATGTTTTCAGGCAGCCTGAAAATTCGGGCAAATAAAAAATCGCGTCAAAATCATCGTTTAAATGAAATGCGTAAACAGTATGATTTTTATAAAAAATATCCGCCACACGCTCAACAAAACGCGCTTGCTTGCGAGCTTGCGCCAAACCCATTTCTAACCGTGCGTGATGTTTTGCCATCACACGCTGGATATGTTCACGATAAGTCATGGTTTGCGCTCCGTAGCCCACAGAATCCAGCCGTCTAGCTGGTTTTCCAGCGTTTTGACATACGCGCCAAACGCCACCGCGTGATTCAATAATGCTTCGGGCGAGCCGTCTTTTGGCGGCTCTGGGCGCGTAGGTTTGACGGTCAGCGCGTGTGGCACGGGCTTAATAGCCGAGCGATTTGTTGTAGTGCTGCAAGCTGTGAGTGCCAATGCCAACGCAATCAGCACCGCTTTGTTTGTCTTTTGCAATAACATTTTGAATTTCTTTCTTTAATTCATCAGCTTGCTGTTGATTTTGTTTTTGCAAC
>JBHARQ010000271.1:0-3025 GCA_041831015.1 Simonsiella sp.
ATTTGATGTTATCTGATGACTTGTTACAAATTGTTATTAATCAAGAAGATAATATTATTTTTGATGTTGGGTATCCAGATTTTTTAAATGAAAATGGCTTTTTTGAGATTTATCTCATCAAGCATTTTGACTGGGACAAACCGTTAGAACATTATGTAACCAAAGATATTTTTGAAGTCAAACAGATATTAGAAAAATCATTAGAAAAGTACAGCAGCTCGCGTAGGTAAAATTGTGCGCAAGCCATCATCGTACGAATGTTATTGTCATTTTAAAGAGCCATGCGTACGGTTACGCTATCGCCAACCGTATCTACGGAGAATGCACCATTCCGCGCCACCCACCCAAAAGCGTGGTGCGCGGCAAGACGCGCGTTCCCGATAAAATTCAGGCAGCCTGAAATATTTAACCGCATTTAACGATTGCGTAAAAACAAGTAATTTCCCCCTTGCTCAACTTGTTTATTCATCAACACTGGCGTAGCATGACCATTTTACTACACCTTATTACAAAGAGATAATATTATGTTTTCACTAAACAAAATCATCAAAATCCATACCGCCATGCTAATGTCTTGCATGGCGTTTACTGTATCTGCCCAAACCACGCATTACGTCAACGACACCTACGCCAAACGCCAACAAGGTTACGATTGGGTTGCCGTGTCCACCACACCGCAAGCCGATGGCTCGCTCAAAATCAGCGTCCGTTCACGCGCCGACCGCAAAAAGCCGACTTGCACATTAGACACCATCGCTTATCCGCAAGGTAAATCCGTTTACACCGCCACCGAAATGGGCAAAAACATTCGTTTCCAAATCCAAAACAAAGGTTTAACCATTGTTTCAGGCAGTAACGATGATTTGATGTATTTTTGCTCGGGCGGCGCAAGTTTGGCTGGCACATACGGCAAATTGGCATCAGGCAAATTAGACAGCAAGCAAGTAGATAAAACCTTTTTCAGCAAAAGTTTATCTTTGCAACAAGTTCAGATTTATATCAATGCCCAACCCAAAGGCAAAACCACATTATTAGAAATCGCCACATCAGGTTTAGCCCATGATTATCGTGAACAATTTGACATCACAGGACAAACCGTTATCGATGCGGAAGTGGAAGATTTGAACGCAGACGGTGCGCCCGAATTACTGGTTTACACGCGCCAACAAACCACGCCTTATCAAGCGAAAGTGTGGGCATTTTCCGCCAACCAAAAACAATCATTAAGCCAAGCCTATTTCCCCGAAACCAGCAAATCAGCCCATTATCGTGGCAAAGACGAATTTCGCGTAGTGGAAAACCGTTTGGTACAGCGTTTCCCTATCCACAATGCGCAAGGCAAAGCCACAGGCAAAACGCACCAAATCAGCTATCAATTAGTGAATGGCGAAGCATCGCGCCGTTTTGAAAAAGTAAAAGAGACGACATTTTAATAATGAGACAAAAATAAAACTGGCAAGCGACATCATATTCGCAAGCCAGTTTTTATTTATTCAATCAATACACATCGCGTTGATAACGCTTCTCTTGGCGCAAATTGTCCAAATATTCATCGGCATCATCTGCGTTCAAACCGCCTTGTTGTGCAATTACATCTAACAGCGCGTGTTCCACATCTTTCGCCATTTTGCTGGCATCGCCACACACGTAAATATGCGCACCTTGTTGTAACCATTGCCAAATTTCTGTGGCATTTTCGCGGATTTTGTGTTGCACATATACTTTTTCCGCGCCATCACGCGACCACGCGAATGTGTAATTGTGCAAATAGCCGTCTTTGGCGAAGGTTTGCCATTCGGTTTGATACAAAAAATCTTCGGTAAAATGCGGATTGCCGAAAATCAGCCAGTTTTTGCCTGTGGCTTCGTTGGCGGCGCGTTCCTGCACAAAGGCGCGGAACGGTGCAACACCTGTACCTGCGCCAATCATGATAATTGGCGTGTCAGGATTTTCAGGCAGCCTGAAATTCGGATTATGCTCCACAAACACGCGCACCGTTTCATCTTCCGCCACGCGCTCGGCTAGATACGATGACGCGCCACCCGACCGCGCTTTGCCGTGATGCTCGTAGCGCAACACGCCCACGGTAACATGCACCTCTTCGCCCACTTCGGCAGGCGATGACGAAATAGAATACAAACGCGGCGTAATCGGACGCAACAGCGACAACAACTGCTCCGCCGTCAAAGCCACAGGGAACGCTTGCACAATGCTCACAATCGGATTATTCGCCACAAATGCGTTGATATCTTCGCCAATTTGCGCGTTTAAATCATCATGATTCGCCAATTTCGCGTATTCACGGACAAAATGCGGTGTATTTTGCGTAATTTCAAAATCATCAATCAACGCTTGGCGAATGGTTTGACCGTTTACCTGTTCATCGCCCGATAATGACACGGCAGATAAAATTTCATTAACCAAATCAACATCATTACTGAAATACACACCCAAGGCATCGCCCGCTTGATAATGCAAACCCGAACCGCTCAAATCAAATTCAATATGACGCACGTCTTTATCCGAACCGCGCCCCGTGATTTTTTGGCGCGTGATTAAAGTCGCTGAAAACGGATTTTCCTTATTAAATAACGATGTTTCAGCGTTCAGGCTGCCTGAAACCGTAGGCGCACGATTTGCCGTAGTACCTGCGCTTGCCTGTTGCGCCACCAAAGGCACAATTTCCGCCAACCACGCGTCCGCGCTCGCCTGAAAATCCAAATCGCAATCACGGCGTGGCAACAAACGCGTTGCGCCCAAATCCGCCAATTTCGCGTCAAATTCCACCGCCGCGCCACAAAATTTCGGATACGAACTGTCGCCCAAACCCAAAACCGCAAATTGCAAACCGTTCAATTTCGGTGCTTTTTTGCCGTGCAAGAATTTGTGCAAACTCACGGCTTCTTCGGGCGGTTCGCCTTCGCCTTGCGTGGACGTTACCAGCAACACAATTTGCTCGTCCGCCAACAATTTGGTTTTGTAATCCGCGCTGGCAGTTAAAGTTGCATTTACGCCTTGTTCGGTC
>JBHARQ010000272.1:0-2843 GCA_041831015.1 Simonsiella sp.
CAAGTAAACCACGTTTTCCGCAATGCCACTATCGGCACGCACGGTTACCAATTCAGCCGCGCCATTTTGTTTGGCAAACACTTGTTCGCCGTCTTGCAAACCGAATACGGTCAAGGTGTTCGGGTTCAAACACGCTTCGGGTGTGGCAGCGTGGCTGGTTTTTTGTAATGATGTGGCACGGCGCACAATCGGGTCGGTGTGGTAAATGCCCACGCCACCAATGCGAACCAGTTTATCGGTTTGCGGATGTACGCTGATTGCCGTCAAAATGCTGTGGTTGTTTAATTGCTCGGGCAAGCGGTTGATTTGAATGGCTTCTGCCAACACTTGCTCATTGGTTTCATAATCAAAACCTTGCAACTCAAACACATTGCCCAATACGCGCAACACTTTCCACAATGGACGCGCTTCGCCCACCGCTTTCACAACGCCATGGAACGATTGTAAACGACCTTCCATATTCACAAAACTACCTGCCGTTTCGGTAAATGGCACAATCGGCAACAAAATATCGCACACATCTAACAGCGTTTTGCTTTCGTAAGCGGTAAACGCCATCACGCTACCTGCTTGTTTCAATGCGTGAATGGCTTTTGCGCCACCTAACACATCCATTTCAGGTTCTACATTCAACAGCAAAACGGCTTTTTTCGGCTGTTCCAACATGGTGTGAATAGGCGTTTGGTTAATGCCCACCAAGTCCGCGCCCACGCTGTTAGACGCTTGGGGCAAAATGCCCAAAGTCGCGCCTGTCGCCAACGCCAATTTTTGCGCTGCCGCGTAAATACCTGCGTAATCAGGATGATTTTGTACATCTGCGCCCAAAATAATGGCGGCGGTTTGTGCATTTTTCAGGCTGCCTGAAATGGTGTAATCGGCATATTCGGACAATTTTTCCAAATAATTCGCCCATTCATTCGGGTGCAACACGTCTTGTGTTAATAATGGCATATGCAAAGTTTCACGGCTACCCGCCACAATGCTCAACGCCATGCCATTTTTCGCTGCACGGCGTAAACGTGCCGTCAGCAAGGGTTGTTCTTTACGCAAATTCGCGCCCACCACCAACACCGCATCACACGCTGCCAGTTGTTCAATGCTCATGCCCAGCCATTGTGCACCTTTCAGGCTGCCTGACAAACGGCTGTCTTGTTGGCGTAATTGCGCCGTGGTCGCGTTCGTGCCTAAACCTTGCGCCAATTTTTTGGCTAAATACAGTTCTTCCACCGTATTCATCGGATTTGCCCACACCGCGATTTGTTCTTTGCCATCTTCTTTGCCAATGCAATCAAGGGTATGGCGTACATATTCCAAAGCGGTTGTCCAGTCCACGTCTTTCCATTCGCCACCATGTTTGATTTTAGGTGTTTTCAAACGGCTTTCATGATACAAACCTTCATAGGCGAAACGGTCGCGGTCGCTAATCCAACATTCATTAATCGCTTCATTTTCAAGCGGTAACACACGGCGAACCGTATGGTCTTTGGTTTGAACAATCAAATTAGAACCCAAAGCATCGTGAGCCGACACTGATTTACGGCGCGACAATTCCCACGAACGCGCATCATAACGGAACGGCTTACTGGTCAGCGCACCCACGGGACACAAATCAATCACATTGCCCGACAATTCGGTTTCCACCGCCTTGTTGATAAACGGCATGATTTCGGAAAATTCGCCACGATTTGCCATGCCGATTTCCTGTTCGCCAGCGATTTCTTCCGTGAAACGCACGCAACGGGTACAGTGAATGCAACGGCTCATCTCTTCTGCCGACACCAAAGGTCCCATGTCTTTGCCGACCACCGCGCGTTTTTCTTCTTGATAACGGCTGGCGGATTGACCATAACCGACCGCCAAATCTTGCAGTTGGCATTCGCCACCTTGGTCGCAAATTGGGCAATCAAGGGGGTGATTGATGAGCAAAAATTCCATCACGCCAGCTTGCGCTTGTTTGGCTTTGGGCGAATGGGTATGCACTACCATGCCATCGGTTACGGGTGTGGCACACGCTGGCAGGGGTTTGGGGGCTTTTTCCACTTCCACCAAGCACATACGGCAGTTGGCGGCAATGGACAATTTTTTGTGGTAACAGAAATGGGGAATATACGTTCCCAATTCGTGCGCCGCTTCCATTACGGTCGCGCCTTGGTTTACGGAAATCTGTTTGCCGTCTATTTGGATTTGTAACATGGTCGTTCCTAGTTACGATTTCATTTAAAATAATTTAATTTTTTAATTTGCTTAAATTTCTATTTAAACAACGAATTGTTAAAACTGCCGTCATTCCCGCGTAGGCGGGAATCCATTTATAAATTCAAGAAACTTATTTTAAACAAATATTTGCATTGTTTAAAATTAGATTCCCGCCTACGTAAAAATGACGACATATCTACTGTTTCAGGTATCATTTCAAAAAATGTCGTGTACTGAAACGGTCTTTGAAAATCACGCCACCAATCCACCAAATAAATCTAACCATTCGGGATTTTGTTCTTCAATTAAGCGAATTTTCCATTCACGTCGCCATTTTTTCATAGCTTTTTCTTTTGCAATGGCTTCGGGCATGGTTGCGTAAAACTCATACCAAACTAATTGATTCACACCATACTGAGCCGTGAAACCATCACGCGAAACTTGTTGTTTATGTTGCCAAATGCGTTCAGGTAAATTCATGGTTACGCCAATATAGAGCGTTCCATTGCGTCCACTTGCCAACAAATAAACTGCGGGTTGTCGGTCAAGCGGATAATGAATCATTTTTTGCTTTCTAATATCACAACTATCGTCATTCCCGCGTAGGCGGGAATCCATTTGAAAATTTGATAAATTTATTTAAAACA
>JBHARQ010000273.1:0-10440 GCA_041831015.1 Simonsiella sp.
GTCCGCTTGGTGTCGTGGCGGCTGGTTGTGCCGCTGGTTGAGCAGGTTTGGGTTGTTGTGCTGCTGGCTGCTGCGCTGGTTGTGGTTGCGTTGCAGGTTGTGCTGGTTTTGGTTGTTGTGTTGCTGGCTGCGGTGCAGGTTGTGTCTGTGCCACAGGTTGAGCAGGTTTAGGCTGCTGTGCCGCTGGCTGCGGTGCTGGTTGTGGCTGAACCGTTGGTTGTGGTTGCGCGACAGGTGTTTGGTCAGGCAAAGCATCTACAGGAGCTTGTGGTGCTGGTGCGCGACGTGGTGGCGCAGCTGGACGCTGTGGTGCTTGATAGCTTTGGGCGCGTTGTGCATAAGCATGCCATTGTGATGCGCTTGGAATGTACAAGGTGGTGTTGCGCTGAATGGTGTTACCACGTTTGAATGCGCTTGGGTTTGCCATTGCCAATGCGCGGCTGGCAGTTTGCAAGCTCATATTGCGTGGACGATAACGTTCGGCAATGCTGCTCAAGGTTTCGCCTGCTTGTGCGCGATGACGACGTGCTGTTACAGCCGCTTTGCCTGATTTACGCACTTGATTAACCGCACCTGTGGTCGCAGGTGTTGAATCACGCGATGTGGTTTCACGCGCTGGACGTGGTTCGCGTTCTTTTTTGGTGGTTTGACGTGCTAGTTTATCTTCATCGGGCAATGTATTGGTTTGCACGGTGCTGCTGTGTGCAGTAACTTGTCCATTGCGTTCAATGAAATCGCGTTGCCCTGCTTTCACGCCACTGCGTGGGGAAGTTGGTTCTTCTGTCGCAACGGGTTGTGGTTTGCGTTTAGGCTCTTTAACTGGTTTTTCTGCGCGACTCGGTGCAGGTTGTGGGGTGTAGCCAGAAGGGTCAAGCATAGCGGTATATTCGCGTGTTTGACGACCTGCGCTGACGGTAAAGGTAATCATCGGCTCACGAATGGGAGAAGATGAACGCAAACGCACCACCACATTACCATTACTTTGTGGCACCACTGTGCCGCGAATGCCGCTACCTGATACGGTAACGCGACGGTTAGATTTTAACGCCTCCGCCTCGTCTCCTGTAACGACAATGCTGCCTGAAAAAGGTTGCCCTAAATGTGATTGCACACTTAAGCCACCAATGCCTGCCCACGCGCCAACCGAGCTGACGAGTGCTAATGAAGTTGCGATAATCTTGATATTGGTTTTCAATGTTTTTCTCCCATCTGTACAGCGCATCATGCGCTCACTGCCAGACGATGGTTTGGATACAATAATTCTAGAATAATTTAAATAGGCATAATGATAGCGTTTTATGGTGGGGTATGCCAAGTAATCTCTCTCAATTCTTTAACTTTTTTTAACGAAACTGTTTCACATTTGCCAATAAAATGTTTTTTTTGATGGTTTTGGGCGTGATTTTTTTTGAAATGTACCACTCAACATGATTAGGGGCTGATGACATTTCCTTTTGCACTTGCTTTTGCATCAAAAATCGTCCACTTCCGCGTCAAAAATGCTCATCAGGTGTACAACCTGATTCGCATTTTTTCCTTGAATTGGTCGTTTTTGCTGACAAAATCAAGGTACAAAACGAAATGTGATCAGCCCCTACGAGCGCAGCGTGGGTGCGGCGGTAAGACGCCGCGTTCCTGACGCATTTCAGGCTGCCTGAAAGGGGAATTTGTATTAATTAGGCTGTTTAATTTTGCCAAACGCTGTTATGATTAGTCTTATTTTCGTTTATTCATTTTGATTCACATGAAAGCACTTGGCGATTTTCTCGCAATTATTCTCTTTTTTGTCATTTATTCGGTTACTAAAAATGTGGTTTGGGCAACGATTGCCGCCACGGTGGTGGGCGTGATTCAAGCCGCCTACACTTGGTTTAAATATAAATCACTCAGCGCGATGCAATGGGTAAGCCTGATTGTGGTGGTGGTGTTTGGTGGGGCAACGATTTTGTTGGACGACCCCGTGTATATTATGTTTAAAACCACGGTGGTGTGTTGGCTCACAGGCATTGCGGTTTTGGTAGCGCAACTGTTGGGCAAAAATGGGGTGAAGTTATTGATGGGCAATGAAATTCAATTACCTGAACGTGTTTGGACGAATTTGTCTTATGCGTGGGTGGTCTTTTTTATGTTGATGGGTTTGGTGAATTTAGCCATTGCTTATCCGTTTACCGAGGCGCAGGTGGAGGTGTGGGCAAAATATAAGATGTATGGCTATATTCCGTTGTCGCTGATTTTTTCGATTGGTCAAGCGATTTATATTGCGAAATTTTTACCGAAACAAACTGGAGAATAATAATGTATTACATGATTTTAGCCACCGATGCCGAAGGTGTGAAACAAGCTCGTGCTGAAGCGCGTCCTGCTCATTTGGCGCGTTTGGAAGCTTTGAATGCGGAAGGGCGTTTGTTGATTGCGGGCCCCAATCCGTTGCCTGATGATGAAACAACGATGTCGGGCAGTCTGATTGTGGCAGATTTTCCTGATTTGGACGCAGCTGAAGCGTGGGCTGGCGCAGACCCTTATGTGGATGCGGGGGTGTATGCTGAAGTGTTGATTAAGCCATTCAAAAAAGTGTTTCCACAGGACGCTGCTTAAATGCGTGATTTAATAGAGCAACGTTTGCAATCTTTGGAAATGCAAGTGTTTGATTTTCGTGATGACAGTCATTTGCATATTGGACACGCTGGTAATCGGGGCGGTGGTCATTATGCGGTATTGGTGGTCAGCGAGCAATTTGTGGGCGTGTCGCGTGTGCAGCGTCAGCGTATGGTGCAATCGTTGTTGGCAGATTTGTTTGCTAATCAACGCATTCATGCTTTGAGCATTACCGCGAAAACGCCTGATGAGTATTTTTCTTAATTTCAAAGGTTACAGGCAGCCTGATATTTCACGCTGCCTGATATTTCATATTTTTTCAAGCAAAGGATTTTAAAATGAAAAAACAGTTAAAAATCACAGCTGCAGCGTTGTTAATCGCGCTTTCAGGCAGCCTGTCGGCAGCGACCGTGGTTACGGTAAACGGTGTCAAAATTGACAGCAGCGATGTTGAACGCCGCGCTTTGAATGTGCAAAAAAACAGTCAAGGGCAAATTGTAGATAGTCCACAATTGCGCCAAGAAATCGCCAATGAATTGATTACAGAACAATTGGTGGTACAAGAAGCCAAACGTTTAAAATTAGATAAAAGCAGCGAATATCAAACCGCCGTTGCCAATGCATTAAAACAAATTAAAGACAAAGGTTTGGATAAAGATGCACAATTTAAACAAAATTGGGCAGATTACCAAAATGGCTTGTTAATGATGGCGTATGCGGATAATTTGTTGAAACAAAAACCGATTTCTGAAGCTGCTGTGCAACAGCAATACAATCAAGTCAAAGCGCGTTATCATAATACCGATGAATTGCAATTGGGTGAAATCATCACCACCAAAGCAGAAGACGCGCAAGCTGCCATCAATGAATTGAGTAAAAAGAAAAAATTCTCTGAAGTGGCACAAAAATACAGTCAAAGCCCTAGCGCAAAAATGACGGGGGGTTTATTGCCAGATTACGCGCCATTGGTGGATGTGAAAGATGGAAATCCTACGGCATATCAAGCCATTAGCGGTTTGAGCAAAGGTCAGTTTACCAAAACGCCTTTGAAAGAAGGTAATGTGAACATTATTTTGTATGTCAATGATAAGCGTAAAATTTCTGTACCATCATTTGCGGAATTAAAAGACACTTTATTGCGTGGGATGCAAGAACAGCAATTGGGTGAAGCAATTGATATTTTGGGGAAAAATGCGAAAATTATTCCTGCGAAATAATTGAAATCATCTTTTCAGGCAGCCTGAAAATGGGTCAAATCATTTTCAGGCTGCCTGAAAATTATTTCGTCAATCCAAAATGCAAATGCGCCGCCTCGGTTGCCATGCGTCCGCGTGGGGTGCGTTGCAAGAAACCTTGTTGAATCAAATAGGGTTCAATCACGTCTTCAATCGTGTCGGTGGATTCGCCAATCGCCGCCGCGACATTGTCCAAACCCACTGGCCCACCGCCAAATTTATGCAATACGGCTTCTAAAAATTTCCTGTCCATCATGTCCAAGCCGATTTTGTCCACGTCCAACATGGACAAGGCGGCATCGGCAATTTCCGCATCAATGCTGCCTGAATGCAACACTTCGGCATAATCACGCACGCGCCGCAATAAGCGGTTGGCAATGCGCGGTGTGCCACGACTACGCCGTGCAACTTCCCACGCGCCCTGCTCGTCCAAATTCATTGCCAGTAATTGGGCGGAACGGGAAACGATGGTTGCTAAATCTTTGTTTTCATAAAATTCTAATCGGGACACGATGCCAAATCGGTCGCGTAATGGATTGGTCAGCATCCCTGCGCGTGTGGTGGCACCAATTAATGTGAAAGGCGGTAAATCAATTTTCACACTTCGCGCCGCTGGCCCTTCGCCAATCATAATATCAAGCTGGTAATCTTCCATCGCTGGATACAAGATTTCTTCCACAACAGGGCTTAAACGGTGGATTTCGTCAATAAACAATACGTCATGCGGTTCTAAATTGGTTAGTAAGGCGGCTAAATCGCCTGCGCGTTCCAATACGGGCCCCGATGTTTGGCGTAAATTCACGCCCAATTCACGCGCGATAATATTTGCCAATGTGGTTTTCCCCAACCCAGGGGGGCCAAATAATAAGGTATGGTCTAATGCCTCGCCCCGATTTTTGGCGGCTTGGATAAAGATGGCGAGTTGGGCTTTGGCTTTGTCTTGTCCGATGTAATCGGCGAGTGTTTTGGGGCGTAGGGCGCGTTCTAATTGTTCTTCTTGTTTGGATTGGCTTTGGGCGGCAATGATGCGTGGCGCGGCGTGGCTGGTTAAATTATCCGTTTGTAACATAAGTATTTTTTCCATTTCAAAATGTTTATTGTTGATGACAGTACACAACAAAAATAAGTGGTGATTTGACGGTTTGCGCTCTATCGCCGCGCGGGCGACTTACTTTTTAAAAAAGTAAGCCAAATAATTTGAATAACATCAATTTGTTGTTTATTAAATAAATTTTATTTTTATAACATATTTGGCTTACTTTTTTAAAAAGTGTTTCAGTAAACGCGTCATCCTCTACTAAAATTGTTAATTAAAATTCAATTTTGGCGAAATTCGTTTCGTAGGAATAGATTTTAAATGACAATATTAAACTAGGGGAATTTTAGCAGAATGCGTTTCAGGCTGCCTGAAAAGCGCGTAAAATACCGCCCTACTTTCCCCTACATTATTTCTTGAAGGAAACACGCAATGGCACACATCTCCCCTATTCCCGATATTTTGGCAGATATTAAAGCAGGCAAAATGGTCATCATCACCGATGCCGAAGACCGCGAAAACGAAGGCGATATTGTGATGGCAGCACAATTTGTTACGCCCGATGCCATTAATTTTATGATTAAACATGCGCGTGGTTTGGTGTGTTTGCCGATGGAAAACAAGCTGATTGACAAACTTGGCTTGCCCATGATGACACAGAAAAATGGCGCACAATACGGCACCAATTTCACGGTTTCCATTGAAGCCGCACACGGCATCAGCACAGGCATTTCCGCCGCCGACCGCGCCCACACCATTCAAACCGCCGTGTCGCAAAACGTGCAGCCTGAAGACATTGTGCAACCGGGGCATATTTTCCCACTTCGCGCCCAAAAAGGCGGCGTGTTGGTACGCGCAGGACATACCGAAGCGGCGGTAGATTTGGCACAAATGGCAGGATTATCGGGCGCAGGCGTGATTTGCGAAATTTTGAACGATGACGGCACCATGGCGCGTATGCCCGAATTATTACAATTTGCCGAACAACACGGTTTGAAAATTGGCACGATTGCCGATTTGATTGAATACCGCAGCCGCACCGAAAGTTTGCTGGAAGAAATGGGCGACACCACCGTTCAAACCCCTTGGGGCGTGTTCCAACAACATGTTTATGTGGATAAATTAAATGGCGAAACGCATTTGGCGTTGGTCAAAGGGCAGCCTGAAACCGCCAGCGAAACCTTGGTACGCGTCCACGAACCATTCAGCGCAATGGATTTTATCCAATACGACCCCAACCATTCATGGCAACTCCCCCAAGCACTCCAACGCATTCAAGCCGCCGAAGCAGGCGTGATTATCCTATTGCACCGCACCGAAGACGGCAGCGCATTACTAGAACGCACCATGCCCAAAAACAGTTTCCAAGTCAAAAAATGGGACAGAAAAACCTACGGCATTGGCGCACAAATTTTAGCAGGCTTGAATGTTCGTAAAATGCGCGTGTTGGGCAAACCGTCTAATATGAACGGCTTAACAGGATTTGGATTAGAAATCGTTGGTTTTGAAGAACAGGCAGCCTGAAATGAAAACATGGATTGCAGCATTACTTTTGACTTTGCCCATCAGCACCTTTGCCGCCGCACTCACGCACAACGGCTGCCAATATCAAGGCGATGTCGCACAACAAAAACCACATGGTAAAGGCGTTTTAACCTGTCCCGATGGACGCATTTACACAGGCTCATTTGCCAAAGGCGAATTTCATGGCACGGGACAATTTGTGTCGCCCAATACGCCCAATGTGTTTCTCGCGCCCTTTGGGATGCGAAGTGGCAAATTAAAAGGTTTTGTTTTAACAGGAAATTTCTCGCAAGGCATGGCGCACGGCACATTCAAAGTGTATCAAAACAGCCAACATTTATTTAACATGAAATTTGAAAAAGGCATGGTCAAAGAAGTAACCGCCGCCAAGTAAAATTCAGACAATCTTTTGGTATGTATAAAAAATTTGGAACTAGAAAATCAAAGGTTTTGCGCTCTATCGCCGCGCGGCGACTTACTTTTTAAAAAAGTAAGCCAAATAATAGGCAATTTAATGATTTTCATATTATTTTTGCATACTAAAAAGCAAACTGAAACACCATTCCCATCACATTTGAAAGAAAAATATGTCAATTAAATCAGATAAATGGATACGCCGCATGGCAGAACAACATGGCATGATTGACCCCTTTGAACCCAATCAAGTCAAAGAATTAAACGGCGAAAAAATCATTTCCTACGGCACATCCAGCTATGGCTACGACATTCGCTGCGCCAATGAATTCAAAATTTTTACCAATATCAACAGCACCATCGTTGACCCCAAAAATTTTGACCCGCGCAATTTTGTTACCGTAGAAGACGATTACTGCATTATTCCGCCCAACTCATTCGCTTTGGCGCGAACGGTGGAATATTTCCGCATTCCGCGCAATGTTTTAACGGTGTGTTTGGGCAAATCCACCTATGCGCGTTGCGGCATTATCGTGAACGTTACGCCGTTTGAGCCTGAATGGGAAGGTTATGTTACGTTGGAATTTTCCAACACCACCCCCCTACCCGCCAAAATTTATGCTGGCGAAGGCGTGGCGCAAGTGTTGTTCTTTGAAAGCGATGAAATTTGTGAAACGTCTTATAAAGACCGCAACGGTAAATATATGGGTCAAACAGGCGTTACTTTGCCGAAAACGTAATTCATCGGTTGAAATATGATTGAGTAAGGGGCGGATTTGATATCCGCTCTTTGTGCAATGATTTGAGTACACGACAAAATTTACCAATACCACATGGAACGGCGACGGCTCGTCGCCAAATATTTGAATTTCATGAAAATTAAATTAGTGGTGTATTTGAAATAGGGCGACGAGCCGTCGCCATTCCATTTTTGCCGTATATTTAAGGCGCGAAACGATGACACACCACCACCCAAAAGCGTGGGTGCGGCGGCAAGACGCCGCGTTCTGGCAAATCATGGTAACTGTTTTTGTTGTGCAAATATTCTGATTTTCTGCTTGAAATTTTGATTTTCTTGGCTCAAAAACGTGGCGTATCGCCGCCACACCCACTCTTTAAAGAAGTGGTAATTCAACCATTTGCGTCTTTTCCCATCTTTTCAGGCTGCCTGAAAAACCTGACAATCCCCACGCTTTCCGTTAGAATTGGTTTTTTCACTTTTGAGAATAAGGGTTTTCATCATGTTAACTGGCAGCCTAGTCGCACTCATTACCCCCATGCACGCAGACGGAAGCGTGAATTTTGAACAACTCAACAGTTTGATTGATTGGCATATTAGCAACGGTACTCATGGCATTGTGGCTATGGGTACTACGGGCGAATCTGCCACTTTGTCGGTGGAAGAACACATGGCGGTGGTTGCTGCAACGGTCAAACATGTTAATCGCCGCGTTCCTGTGATTGCAGGCACGGGTGCAAATAATACGCGTGAAGCAGTGGAATTGTCGCAAGCCGCTAAAGATGTGGGCGCAGATTACACACTATCAGTTGTGCCTTATTACAATAAACCTTCGCAAGAAGGCATTTATCAGCATTTTAAAACCATCGCGGAAGCTGTTGATATTCCAATGATTATTTATAATGTGCCTAGCCGTACAGTGGTGAATATGTCTAATGATACCATTTTGCGCTTGGCACAAATTCGCAATATTGTGGGCGTGAAGGAAGCAAGTGGCGATGTGGCTCGCGCTTTGTCTTTGTTTAAAGATGCGCCTGCGGATTTTGCGATTTATTCGGGCGATGACCCGACGGGTTTCCCATTTATGTTGTGCGGCGGACACGGTGTGATTACGGTTGCTGCCAATGTTGCGCCCAAACCATTTGCTCAAATGTGTGAACAGGCTTTGGCTGGCAACATCGCCGCCGCGCGTCAGCTCAATGAGCAATTAATCCCAATTTATGATGTGATGTTCTGTGAGCCTAGCCCTGCGCCTGCGAAATTTGCTGCATCGCAATTAGGGGTGTGTGCTGAACACGTTCGTTTGCCGATTTTGCCTGTAACCGATGCTGCGAAAGAGAAAATTCAGGCTGCATTAAAAGCGGCGCAGTTGATTTAAGGCTTTTCAGGCTGCCTGAAATTGAATTTATCAGAAAAATCATCAACTAAAATGGAAAAAATAATATGAATAAACAATTAAAAATCATTGCATTACTTATTTCGGCGACTTCATTAGCCGCTTGCTCTTCATCAAGTCAAAGCAAATTAGACTACCAATCCGCCAATAATAAAGTGGTTAGCTTGGAAGTTCCGCCTGATTTACGCGACCCACGTCAGGGCGATTTGTATTCATTACCCGAAGGTGTGAAGGCATCGCCTGATGCTTTGAAACCGAATCCTGCTCAAGTAACCCGCAGCAGCCGTGTATTGACACCTGTGAAAAATGCGCAAATTGAACGTTCTGGCAATCAACGCTGGCTGCATGTGGAAGGCAAAAGCAGTGAAGAAATGTGGGCTTTGGTACGCGCATTTTGGCAAGAAAGCGGCTTTACCATTGAAAGTGAAGAGCCACGCGCAGGTTTGATGGAAACGGAATGGGCTGAAAATCGCGCCAAATTGCCTAATCAAGGTGTCCGCAAATTATTTGATAAAGTGGGTTTGGGTGGCGTGTACACCACCAGCGAACGTGATAAATTCATGATTCGCATGGAAAGCAGTAGCAAAGGCGGTTATGATATCTTCTTTGCACACAAAGGCTTGGAAGAAGTGTACGACAGCAAAAAAGAAGACCGCACCGTATGGCAACCACGCCCCAACGACCCGAATTTGGAAGCGGCATTTCTTTCGCGTTTTATGCAATACTTGGGTGTAGATGATGCCACCGTGAAACAGCAAACCACCGCTCAAGCCGATAAGCAAACAGGCACTCAATTTGCGAAATTAGATGGCAACCGTGTACTGGTTTATGGCAATGCGGAGCGCAACATTCCGCGCATCAGCTTGGCATTGAATCGCGTGGGTTTGACGGTGCAACAGTTTGTGTCGGAACGCAATATGTTTGTGGTGCGCCCTGCTCCAAGCGAGAGCGAAGTGTTGCAAGCTGCCAATCAAAAAACAGGGATTTTTGACCGAATGTTCGGCAGAAATAAAGCGGAAGACAAAAAACCTGAAGCGGCTGCACAAATGTTTGTTGCGGTTGAAGAAGTGAATGGTGGTCAAAGCATTCATTTATTAGACCAATTTGGTAAAGCGTATCAGGGCAAAGATGCGGCTAATTTGCTGAATAAACTGTATTTAGAATTGCGCTAATCAACAGGCTGCCTGAAAATCATGAGATTATTTCAGGCAGCCTTTCAGTATGCGATGTTTTGTGAAAGAGGGCTGTATCGTTGCCAGAACGCGGCGTCTTGCCGCCGCACCCACGCTGTCTTCGTAGTGATAGTGGGTGGTGGATTTGGCGATTTTGCGCTCTATCGCCGCGCGGCGACTTACTTTTTGAAAAAGTAAGCCAAACAATATCAAGCACAACCTATTTTGCATCAATGCCTGACCTTGTTCTATGAAGAACGCACCGTTTCGTGCCACGCACCTAAAAGCGTGGATGCGGCGGCAAGACGCCGCGTTCTGGCAACGATACA
>JBHARQ010000274.1:0-7761 GCA_041831015.1 Simonsiella sp.
ATAAGCGGTTACGGAGCGCGTATTTGAGCTTGAAACGCAATTTACCGTTTCTGTTTACATTTGAGAAATACCCTGATTTAGACATACCCAATACGACCAATTTACTGTAAAGTCGCTTTTCTGAATTGAAAGCGGCTTTACGGTGTCATCGTGGGTTAAATCAGGAGCATAAGATACAGTTTATTATGGATTATTTCTCTAATTAATATGTGAAATACCACCCATTTTGTCTATTAAGTGGGTGGTATCTCACAAAAACCACCCATTTTGTCCATTAACCCTAAAAAATTTATTTTAAACAAAAGTTTATATTTATTTAACTTGGATTCCCGCCTACGCGCACTACTGTCCAAAATAAATTGGAAGTACAAAAAAAGGTTGCAGGCAACAGAGAAAAGGTATAAACCTTAAAAGTCCACCACAGACTTCTCTGTAAACCTGCAACATGACAAGCATAACTCGATTTACCCAAATTTTAAAGCCCTGTACTGCATTTTTTCAACAATCAGTTCATAAACACAATGCGAACAAATATTTAAAAGGATTTAGCTGTGAAAATCTATTGCAAGTGATGTTATTTGCGCAATGGAGCAAATCTGGTAGCTATAGAATTTTAGAAAGCAAAATCAATCCGCATATTAAGCTGTTAAAAAGACAAAATATGCCGTTGATTTCGCGTTCTACCGTATCCTATGCATTACAAAATCGCAGTACCAAACCTTTTGAAGAAACGGTAAACGCATTAATTGAGCTATGTAGAAACAACTTGTCTCAACAAGAATATAAGCAACTGAAACTTCTAGATTCAACGCCCATTCAATTAAAAGGCAAAGGTTTTGATAAATGGGTTAAAAGTAACAGTCGTGTAACGGGTATGAAATTGCATACCGTCATTGATAACCAAACCTACTGTCTTGAAAGCTATGAATTAACTTTGGCAAATCAAACAGATGTTAGTATTGGGAAGCATTTGGTTGATATTCAGGCAGGTCAAACTTATGTGTTTGATAAAGGGTATTGTGATTACAACTGGTGGTGGGCAATTCATCAACATCAAGCTTTTTTTGTTACTCGAGCCAAAAGCAATGCATCGGTAAAAGTGATTAAAAGTAATGAGATAGAAGATATTGATAAGCAAGTGATTTTACAGGATGAAGTGGTTCAATTTGTGAATCATCATCAAAAGAAATCACGGAAGAATCAGTATGTTGAGCCGTTACGGCGCATTATGGTTGTACGAGAAAACCATCAAGATGCACTGGTACTTTTTACAAACAATTTGGATGCAAAAGCCATTGATATTGCAACACAATACCGAAGTCGTTGGAATATTGAGTTGTGGTTTAAGTGGATAAAACAGCATTTAGAAGTGAAACACTTCTTGGGCAAAAGTGAAAATGCAGTCAGGATACAGCTTTTATGTGCTTTAATTGCTTACCTACTCTTGCGACTTTATTATGCCAAATGTCAGGTTAGCTGTTCTTTGCATCACTTTTTTGTTTGGCTTGGTAGTGCTTTATTTGAACGGGCAACTAAAATTGATTGGAAAACGAGATGGCATCCGTCTAGGCGAATTTATTTTGGACAGTAGTGCGCCTACGCGGGAATGACGATGTTTTTATTTTGTCGTGTACTAATAAGACAGCCTGAAACAAAATTTTCATTTTAATTTATAAAATAGAAAGACTTAACTATGACTTGGGAAACCGTAATCGGACTAGAAATTCACGTCCAACTCAATACCAAATCCAAAATTTTCAGTGGCGCAAGCACCGCGTTTGGTGCAGAGCCGAACGCCCACGCAAGTGTGGTGGAATGCGCTTTACCGGGTGTTTTGCCTGTGATGAACCGCGAAGTTGTGGAAAAAGCGATTAAATTGGGTTTGGCGTTGAATGCCAAAATCAATCAGAAAAATGTGTTTGACCGCAAAAATTATTTTTACCCTGATTTGCCAAAAGGTTACCAAATCAGCCAGTTGGATTTGCCGATTGTGGAACACGGTAAATTGGATATTGTGGTGGGCGATGAAGTCAAAACCATCAATGTAACCCGCGCCCACATGGAAGAAGACGCAGGCAAATCCGTTCACGAAGGCTTGAATGGCGCAACGGGCATTGACTTAAACCGCGCAGGTACGCCTTTGCTGGAAGTGGTATCCGAGCCTGAAATGCGTTCGGCAGCCGAAGCGGTGGCGTATGCCAAAGCCTTGCATGGTTTGGTTACTTGGTTGGATATTTGCGATGGCAATATGGCGGAAGGTTCGTTCCGTGTGGACGCGAATGTGTCGGTTCGCCCGAAAGGTCAAGCGGAATTTGGTACGCGCCGTGAAATTAAAAATTTGAATTCATTTAGATTTTTGGAACAAGCCATCAATTATGAAGTAGAAAGCCAAATTGAAATTTTGGAAGATGGCGGTAAAGTGCAACAAGCCACCATGTTGTTTGACCCCGACAAAGGCGAAACGCGTGTGATGCGCCTGAAAGAAGACGCGCACGATTACCGCTATTTCCCCGACCCTGATTTGTTGCCAGTCATCATTTCTGACGCGCAAATGGAAAAAGCACGTTCGCAAATGCCTGAATTACCAAAAGAAATGGCGGTTCGTTTTGTCAATGAATTTGGTGTGAGCGAATACGATGCGCGTTTGCTGACGGCTTCACGTGGTCAAGCGGCGTATTTTGAAGAAGCCGCCAAAGCCAGCGGTCAAGGCAAATTGGTTGCCAACTGGATGAATGGCGAATTGGCATCGCGCTTAAATAAAGAAGGTTTGGAATTGGCAAATAATCCAATTTCTGCCAATGGTTTGTCTGGTTTGGTGCAAAAAATTGCCGATGGTACATTGAGCAGTAAATTGGCAAAACAAGCGTTTGATGCGATGTGGGAAACACCTGATTTGAGCATTGAACAAATCATTGAAAAACACGGTTTGCAACAAATGACCGACACAGGCGCGATTGAAGCGATTGTGGACGAAGTGATTGCCAACAACGCCAAAGCAGTGGAGCAATTCAAATCGGGCAATGAAAAAGCGTTGAATGCGATTGTGGGTCAAGTGATGAAAGCCAGCAAAGGCAAAGCCAATCCGACTGTGGTGCAGGATTTGGTGAAAGCGAAATTGGCGTAATGTTTTAAATATTTTCAGGCAGCCTGAACATGTTTTGGGCTACCTGAAATCCATTTACTGGTATATTATCGGGAACGCGGCGTCTTGCCGCCGCACCCACGCTTTTGGGCGAGTGGCACGAAACACCAAGCGTTGCCATTTCAGGCTACCTGAAACCTATAAATAATCCTGCAAACTATTTTCTAATAACTCAACCAATTCCGCATCCATATAATGATACTCATCAGGAATATCCAAAACAGTCATCGGCTTATGCTGCAAAGCGCGTGGAAATGCAGCGCGTAGGCGCGACTGATGTTTCTCTTCCATCACAAAAATATGGTCAGCCCAAGCAATGTCTGCTGCCGATACCGTGCGCCGCGCGTTTGGACTTGTGCCTGCGGAACGCGCTTGATGCTGTGGATGCCGCCGAAACAACTGTTCCGCAGTCGGGCTACGCCATTGATTGCGCGAACAAATAAATAATAAATTCATACCTATCTTCCATATAAATCAACGGCATGAGTTCTATAAAAACCCATGCCGTTGTCATTAGTCCCTAATAATTAATCAAACCATTCCGAATGAAAATCCGTTTCGCGCAGGTGATAGATAAAACCTAATTGTTTGGCGCGATGAATTTTCACAGAGCGCGTGTACAGCCATTTCCAATTTTTTTCAGGTTTCCCAAGTGCGGTCTGACCATGCGCTTGATGGCGATTTTTGCAATTTTGCCAACGTCGCCACGCACGATTTCGGGTTTGATTCGGTGTAATCAAATAATCCATAACGTTCTTTCTAAAAATATACATCGAGGGGTTCAGCAGCCGCGATGTCTTGATTTCATAGCAGAACTCGTTTGATTGGAATGCGTGGATTGTAAAATGGGAATGAATGGGTGTCAATCTGTAAAAAATTCGTCAAACAACATTTGGATAGGTTGTAGGTCGGGCATGAATGCCCGACGCTTTTAATTCACCACTCACCATCACCACGGGCGCAGCGTGGGTGCGGCGGCAAGACGCCGCGTTCTGGCAAATATTCAGCTAACCTTTCAAAAATATCGTATGCTGAAAAGGCAGCCTGAATCCTTAATTCGCCAACATCTCCAACACCCTGCGCACATTTTCTACACGCTGCGCCACATCATCGCCTTTGGCTTCCACGCGCAATTTATCCGCGCCAGCCATGCGCCAACCTTTATTTTGCTGCATCAACAAAATAATATGCGCTGGCTCAACCGTCATGTGTTTGCCGAATGTGATGGTAACCGCAGCCGCAGTCGTGTCAATCGCCACCACGCCCAACGCTTTCGCTTGTACGCGCAAACGATGACTTTCCACCAGCGTGTTCACAGGCGTTTCAGGCAGCCCAAATCTGTCTACCAATTCTTCAAAAATATCATTGATTTGATTGATGTTTTCGCAAGTCGCCAAACGTTTGTACAACACCAAGCGTTCATGCACATCAGGGCAATAACTTTCAGGCAGCAACGCGGGCGCGTGCAATTTAATCTCCGTAGAAACCCCCAAAGGCGCGTCCAAATCAGGCACACGCCCTTTTTTCAAATCGCGCACCGCTTGTTTCAACATTTCGGTGTACAAAGTCAAACCCACTTGCACCATTTCGCCCGATTGCCCTTCGCCCAAAATTTCGCCCGCGCCACGAATTTCCAAATCTTGCATTGCCAACGCAAAACCTGCGCCCAATTCGTCCGCTGCTGCAATCGCATCAAGCCGTTTTTCCGCGTCTCGCGTGATAAATTCAGGCGTGAACAAATACGCATATGCCTGATGATGACTGCGCCCCACACGTCCGCGCAACTGATGTAATTGCGCCAAACCAAATTTATCCGCACGGTTAATCAAAATCGTGTTGGCATTTGGAATGTCAATTCCTGTTTCAATAATGGTAGAACACAGTAACACATTGAATTTTTGATGTAAAAAATCGCGCATCACTTGTTCCAACTCGCGCTCGCGTAATTGACCATGCGCCACGCCAATTCGGGCTTCAGGCAGCAATTCGGCTAATTTGTCGCGCATATTTTCAATGGTATCCACTTCATTATGCAGGAAAAAAACTTGTCCGCCACGTTTTAATTCACGCAACACCGCTTCGCGCACACTCGCATCGCTAAACGGTTTCACAAATGTTTTCACGGCAAGTCGGCGACTGGGCGCGGTGGTAATCAACGAAAAATCGCGCAAACCTTCCAATGCCATGCTCAATGTGCGCGGAATGGGTGTGGCGGTCAAAGTCAGCAAATCCACATTGGCACGAAGTCGTTTCAACTGCTCTTTTTGGCGCACACCGAAACGGTGTTCTTCGTCAATAATCACTAAACCCAAGTTTTTAAACACAATATCGTCTTGCACCAATTTGTGTGTGCCAATCACAATATCCACCGTGCCGTCTGCCATGCCTGCGAGCGTGGCTTTGGTTTCTTTGGTGCTGTTAAAACGCGATAACGCCGCCGTTTTGACAGGAAAATCGGCGAAACGGTCGGCAAAATTCTTCGCGTGTTGCTCCACCAATAAAGTTGTGGGCGCGAGTACCGCCACTTGTTTGCCGCCCATGACTGCCACAAATGCCGCGCGTAACGCCACTTCGGTTTTGCCAAACCCGACATCGCCACAGACCAGCCTGTCCATTGGTTTGGCTTGGGTTAAATCTTTTAATACGGCGGCGATGGCGGCGGCTTGGTCTTCGGTTTCTTCGTAGCCGAAACCGTCTGCGAATGCGTTGTAATCCAATTCATTGATTTCAAATTTGAAACCTGATTGCGCGGCACGTTGCGCGTATAAATTGAGTAATTCGGCGGCGGTGTCGCGGACTTGTTCGGCAGCTTTGCGTTTGGCTTTGCTCCATGCGCCTGTGCCGAGTTTGTGCAGCGACACTTTTTCTGCCGCGCTGCCTGAATAGCGGCTAATTAAATGTAATTGTGAAACAGGCACATACAGTTGCGCTTCGTTGGCGTATTCCAACAACATCATTTCGTTGTCGCCTTCGCCAAAATCAATGGTTACCAAGCCTTGATAACGGGCAATGCCGTGCTCTTCGTGAACCACGGGGTCGCCCAAATTGATTTCGGCTAAATCGCGTAAAGTGGTGTCGGACACGCTGGCGTGTTTGCGGCGGCGTGTGCGTGATTTGGCAACATATTGATATAAATCATTTTCTGTAATAATCGTCAATGCGTTTTCAGGCAGCCTGAAACCTTGCGATAACGGTGCAACCGTCAAATTCAATTTCAGGCTGCCTGAAATAAATTCCGCCCAATTTTCCACCGTGTGCGTTTCCAAACCATACTGTCTGAAAAATGCAGACATGGTTTCGCGCCTACCCAAACTGTCCGCGCCAATCAACACGCGTCCATCGTGTTGCGCCAAAAACTGTTGCAATGCCGCCAACGGCTGCTCCGACTGACGATTTACGGCAAGATTGGGCAAATCATGTCGTTTATCGGTTTGCGTCCAAATTTGCGGATACGGTTTCAGGCAGCCTGAAAATTGGTCGGGCGACAAAAACAACTTTTGCGGCGCAAGCGGCGGATAATGCGGTTCACTTTGCGCGATTTTGTGGCGCGATTTCACATCGTCCCAAAAACGATTGGCGTAAGCGTGGACATCGTCCGTACACACCACAACCGCATTTTCTCCAATATAATCAAATAAATTCGCGCAATCTTGTTCAAAAAACAAGGGCAAATAATATTCCACGCCTGCGCCAAATTGTCCATTGCCAACTGCTTTGTACACGGTGGCTTGGCTGAAATCGCCATCAATTTGTTCACGAAATTGCGTGCGAAACAGCGTTTGCGCGTTTTTATCGGTCGGAAACTCGTGTGCGGGCAGCAAACGAATGTCGCTCACGGGCGCAATCGTGCGTTGTGTATCAGGGTCAAATGTCTTAATTGTGTCAATTTCTTTATCAAACAAATCAATGCGATACGGCAATTCACTCCCCATCGGGAACAAATCCACAATACCACCGCGCACCGCAAATTCGCCAGTCGCCACCACATTGGAGACGTTGGCGTAACCTGCGTTAATCAGATTTTCGCGCAATGCGTCCACATTTAATTGCTGCCCGACTTTCAGCCAAAAAGTTCGTGCCAACAAAAATGCAGTCGGCACAAGACGTTGCATAGCGGTCGCCACAGGCACAAACAGCGCGTCCACACCGCCATTTTTCAGTTGCCACAGCACCGATAATCGTTCAGAAACAAGGTCTTGGTGTGGCGAAAGCGGCTCATACGGCAGCGTTTCCCAGTCGGGGAAAAACAGCGCAACATCGTTTGGGCGGAAAAATTGCCATTCGGCTTGCAAACGCTGAGCGGTTTCGCTGTCTTTGGTTAAGATGATTTTGGTTTGGTGTTTGGGAAGATGTTCGGTTAAAAGATAGGATAAAGAGCCGCTAGACAAGGCTGTCCAAAACGATTTTTGCGCGGGTTTGGGGAGAGGATAATTCATATTTCAGGCTGCCTGAACATTAATCAGACCGTTATTTTAACAGCTGAATTTACAATCCAAGTGCAACAAAAAAAGAAGTACCCATCAACTAGAATATAATTTTGTTTCCACACAAAAACCACTTCCGAATGATGAGTACTTCCTACCAACATCTTACAATAAACGAGCGAGAAAAGATAATGA
>JBHARQ010000275.1:0-11069 GCA_041831015.1 Simonsiella sp.
ATTCGTTCACTTGATATTACTGGTAGCGAATTTAGATGCAAGCCTTTATTTTCAAGAAAAATAGTTAAACCTTGCCTCTGTTTGACCATTTTCATGCCGCTTGATTTTCAGGCAGCCTGAAAATCCAAAACAGGATAGCAAAGAGGAAATCCTTATGCAAACCAATAAATTACACTCTGGCAAAAAACGCCCCGTGTATTTGGACATGCCTACGATTATCAAGCATTTGCCGATACCCGCTATCGTGTCCATTTTGCACCGTGCGACAGGCGTTGCTCTGTTTATTCTGCTCCCATTTTTGCTCGCACTATTGAGTGGCTCGCGCTCTAGTGGCGAAGACTTTTTGTATTACAAAGAATGGGCAGATAACTGGTTTATCAAGCTGATTTTATGGGGTGTTTTGTGGGCATTCTGCCACCACCTATACGCTGGCATTCGCTTTTTGCTGCTGGATGCTGAAATCGGCTTGGACTTGAAAACCGCTCGTAAATCTGCACGCATTGTGCTGATTGCTGGCGCAGTAACCGCTTTTGTATTGGGGATTGCATTATGGTAAACCGCAAATTAACTGGCGCACATTATGGTGTACGCGATTGGGCAATGCAGCGCATGACCGCCGTTGTCATGGTTGTTTATACCGTTATTTTTCTTTTCTTTTTAATGAGCATGATTGGCGCAGACGATTATGCAGAATGGCAAGCCTTATTTGACAAAACATGGGTAAAAGTGTTTACACAAACCACTTTCATCGCCCTATTCTTACATGCTTGGGTGGGCATGCGTGATTTGTGGATGGACTATATCAAACCATTCTATCTTCGCATGGCATTGCAATCTATCACCATTATTTGGTTGGTAGGCTGTACCGTTTATTCATTTTTTGCAATTTGGGGCTAAACCATGACTTATCCAATTCGTCAATTTGATGCCGTAGTAGTCGGCGCAGGTGGTGCAGGTTTACGCGCTGCTTTGCAATTATCACAAGCAGGCGTGAACACCGCCGTATTATCTAAAGTATTCCCAACCCGTTCTCACACCGTAGCCGCACAAGGTGGCGTGTCTGCATCATTAGGCAATGTGCAAGAAGACAACTGGCATTGGCATATGTATGACACCGTAAAAGGTTCAGACTGGCTGGGCGACCAAGACGCGATTGAATTTATGACGCGCAATGCAGTTGATGCCGTAGTAGAACTGGAACACATGGGTATGCCATTTGACCGTGTAGAAAGCGGCAAAATTTACCAACGCCCATTTGGTGGACACACCGCAGAATACGGTAAACGTGCCGTAGAACGCGCTTGTGCGGTTGCCGACCGTACAGGTCATGCGATGTTGCATACTTTGTATCAACAAAACGTTCGTGCCAACACGCAATTCTTTGTGGAATGGACAGCGTTGGACTTAATCCGTGATGACAATGGCGATGTTGTCGGCGTAACCGCTATGGAAATGGAAACAGGTGAAGTGTACATCTTCCACGCAAAAGCCGTATTATTTGCCACAGGTGGCGCAGGTCGTATTTATGCGTCTTCAACCAATGCGTTTATGAACACAGGTGATGGCTTGGGCATTTGCGCTCGTGCAGGCATTCCATTGGAAGACATGGAATTCTGGCAATTCCACCCCACAGGCGTGGCAGGTGCTGGCGTGTTGATTACCGAAGGTGTACGCGGTGAAGGCGGTATCTTGTTGAATGCACAAGGCGAGCGTTTCATGGAACGCTACGCACCTACTGTGAAAGATTTGGCTTCGCGTGATGTGGTATCGCGTGCGATGGCAATGGAAATTTATGAAGGTCGCGGTTGTGGCCCAAATAAAGACCATGTGTTGCTGAAAATTGACCACATTGGCGCAGAAAAAATCATGTCTAAATTACTGGGCATTCGTGAAATTTCAATTCAGTTTGCTGGTATTGACCCAATTAAAGACCCGATTCCTGTTGTGCCAACCACGCACTACATGATGGGCGGCATCCCAACCAATTATTTGGGCGAAGTGATTGTTCCTGAAGGTGATAATCCTGAAAAAGTGGTAGGCGGCTTGTACGCGGCTGGCGAATGTGCGTGTGCATCGGTACACGGCGCAAACCGCTTGGGTACAAACTCATTGTTAGACTTGGTGGTATTTGGTAAATCGGCTGGCGACAGCATGGTGAAATACATCAAAGAAAATGAGTTCAAAGCCTTGCCAGAAAACGCAGGCGAATTCACCAAACAACGTCTTGACCGTTTGAACAACCAAACAGGCGGCGAAAACGTGGACGCACTACGCAACGAATTGCAACGCACCGTACAATTACACGCAGGTGTATTCCGTACCGATGCCATTTTGAAAGAAGGCGTAGAAAAAGTCTTGGCTTTGTATGAACGTGCGAAGAAAACTGAAATTGGCGATAAGAGCCAAGTATGGAACACCGCGCGTATTGAAGCTTTGGAATTGGATAATCTGATGGAAGTGGCGAAAGCAACTTTGATTTCTGCTGAAGCGCGTAAAGAATCTCGCGGCGCACACGCATCAGACGACCACACCGAGCGCGACGATGAAAACTGGATGAAACACACCTTGTTCTATTCAGAAGGCAATCGTTTGGCATACAAACCTGTTCATACCAAACCTTTAACGGTTGATTATATTGAACCAGCCAAACGCGTTTACTAATCAAAATGGCTTTTCAGGCAGCCTGAAAAATTCAAAACGGTTTATCAACATCATTCAATAAACCACCCTGCCCTATTTCAGGCAGCCTGAAACGTACCACAAGGAACACACAACATGGAAAAAATCCGCTTACAAGTGTACCGCTACAATCCAGACCGCGATGCACAACCGTATATGCAAGATTATGAATTAGAAATTTTACCAACCGATGTGAAATTACTAGATGCCTTGGTAAAATTAAAAGCCAAAGACGACACCTTATCATTCCGCCGTTCTTGCCGCGAAGGGATTTGCGGTTCTGATGGTATGAATATTAACGGTAAAAACGGTTTGGCGTGTTTGACCGACATTCGCAGCCTGCAACAGCCGATTGTGTTGCGCCCATTACCGGGGTTGCCCGTT
Organism: Simonsiella sp.; assembly: GCA_041831015.1. Classification (GTDB taxonomy): domain Bacteria; phylum Pseudomonadota; class Gammaproteobacteria; order Burkholderiales; family Neisseriaceae; genus Simonsiella. The sequence goes on from JBHARQ010000275.1 coordinate 3,064, forward strand.
ATCCGCGATTTGATTGTGGACATGACGCAATTCTTCAAACAATATCATTCTATTAAGCCTTATGTGGTAAACGATACCGCCAAGCCTGAACGCGAACGCTTGCAATCACAAGAAGACCGCGCAGAATTGGACGGCTTGTATGAATGTATTTTGTGCGCGTGTTGTTCAACGTCTTGCCCGTCATTCTGGTGGAACCCTGATAAATTCGTAGGGCCATCTGGTTTGTTGAATGCGTATCGCTTTATTGCCGATAGCCGCGACACGATTACCAACGAGCGTTTGGATAACTTGAACGACCCTTATCGTTTGTTCCGTTGCCACACGATTATGAACTGCGTAGATGTTTGTCCGAAACATCTGAACCCAACTCGTGCGATTGGCAAAATCAAAGAAATTATGTTGGAACGCGCGATTTAAGCATAAATGGTTTTCAGGCGACCTTTGGTTATACGATAAATAAAATCGTTTACTAAAATAGCCTGAAAACCAATTATCCCAAAAAATCATTTCAGTATGTTTATTTTAATGATTTCATTTTATTTTTGATTAAAATAAACGTATTGCGTGATGTTGTGAAATCTCATTATCCAATTAAAATAATGATTGTTCCCATCACAAAATTTGATAGACTATTAAAATTTGTAAAGAAAAATGGCACAATTTGACGAAATCGCCAAACGGCGTATCCGCTTCCAAACACGACGCGGATTATTAGAATTGGACATCGTATTAAAACGCTTTATGGCAAGCGAATACGACAACTTAACCGATGACGAATTGGCTGTTTTTGTAGAAATTTTGGCATTAGAAGACCAAGAATTTCTCGCCATTGTCAATCAATACCAACCATCGCCCAAAGCCGAATTTGAGCCATTATTGGTGCGAATTCGTGGCGCGAAATAAGATTTTTCCTGTTTTCAGATTTTCAGGCAGCCTGAAAACAGTATTTTTTGCCTGAATCAGATATAAGTACAATATTTTCCAGATTAGGAGCCAGAGATGTCTAACAAAACTGTAAAACTGCAAGGCGAAGGCTTTGAAACAGAATTACCTGTATTAACAGGTACTTTCGGTAATGAAGTCATTGATGTTCGTACGCTCAACAAAGCAACGGGTATGTTCACGCTTGACCCAGGTTTTGTTTCTACCGCCAGTTGTGAATCCAAAATCACGTTTATTGATGGCGACAAAGGTTTGCTGTACTACCGTGGCTATCCGATTGAGCAATTAGCGGAAAAAAGCGATTATTTGGAAGTGTGCTATTTGCTGATTTATGGCGAATTGCCTAATGCTGAACAGAAAAAAGCATTTGTGGAAACCGTCACCAAACACACCATGGTGCATGAACAATTAACTTGGTTCTTCCGTGGTTTCCGCCGCGATGCACACCCCATGGCGATGATGGTGGGCGTGGTGGGCGCGTTGTCAGCGTTCTATCAAGACAGCTTGGAATTTGCCAACCCACGCGACCGTGAAATTGCGATTTTCCGCTTGTTGTCCAAAGTACCCACGATTGCGGCAATGTGCTACCGCTATTCAGAAGGCTTGCCGTTCAACTACCCACGCAACAATTTGAGCTACGCAGCCAACTTCATGCACATGATGTTTGCAACGCCTACCGAAGAATATGTGCCTAACCCTGTGTTGGTACGCGCATTAGACCGCATTTTCATTTTGCACGCTGACCACGAACAAAATGCTTCCACTTCTACCGTGCGTTTGGCAGGTTCTTCGGGTGCGAATCCGTTTGCTTGTATCGCTTCGGGCATTTCTAGCTTGTGGGGTCCGTCTCACGGTGGCGCGAATGAAGCCGTGTTGGATATGTTGGACGAAATTGGCGATGTATCACGCGTAGCTGAATTTATGGAAGGCGTGAAACAGAAAAAATATCGTCTGATGGGCTTTGGTCATCGCGTATATCGCAACATGGATCCACGCGCGTCTATCATGAAACAAACTTGCAATGAAGTCTTGACCGAATTGGGCTTACAAGATAGTCCAAAATTCAAATTGGCAATGGAATTGGAAAAAATCGCATTGAACGACCCATACTTCGTTGAACGCAAATTGTATCCAAATGTGGACTTCTACTCTGGTATCGTATTGTCTGCTTTGGGCATTCCAACTTCCATGTTTACCGTGATTTTCGCACTGTCTCGCACAGTGGGCTGGATTTCACATTGGAATGAAATGATTAGCGACCCGAACCAAAAAATTGGTCGTCCACGTCAGTTGTACACAGGCGCAGCACGCCGCGATTTTGTGCCAACCGATAAACGCTAATTCATGATACAGGCAGCCTGAAAACAGCACCATCGCGTTTCAGGCTGCCTTTCATCATAATGATGCTGATGCGGACAGAACGTGGCGTCTTGCCGCCACACCCACGCTTTTGGGTGGGTGGCACGAAACCATTTCACTTCATATTTCAGGCAGCCTGAATAGTTAAACCAACATTAAAAAGCTAATGACTATTCATTAGCCCCTACATTAACTATCAAAAAATTGACAATTTAATTTTCAAAATCATCAATCCCCTACTTGCCGCCTGAAAAAACAGTCCCCACAATAAAAAAAGAACTGACAAACTCTTAACAAAAATAGTAAAATAAACATATTTGCACAGGGTTATCAATCCCAGCGCACACCGACTAACAACACTTAGACGAGAACAAAGGTAAGTGCCATGATGGACGAAAAACGCAATTTTTCCTATTTATTCGGCTCAAACGCTCCCTATATTGAAGAATTATATGAGCAATTTTTGAGCAACCCAGATTCCGTAGAAGACCACTGGAAACAATACTTTAGCGATTTAACCAACCAAGCAGGTGCAGCAGCCAAAGATGTGGCACACCGCCCTATCCAAGAAGCCTTTGCACAATTAGCCAAACAACATCGCCCTACCGTAACCGTAGCAACAGGTGCGGTGGACGAAGCATTATTGCAAAAACAAATCGCCGTATTACGCCTGATTTCTGCCTACCGCATTCAAGGTGCGGGCGCAGCCAATCTTGACCCATTGGGCTTGAAAAAATCACGCAATACCGAAGGGTTAAGCTTGGAAGAACATGGCTTAACTCAAGCCGATTTGTCGCTGCAATTTGGCTTGGGCGATGGCGATTTCTCATCTAACCATGAGCAAAAATTACCTTTATCACAAATCATTGATAATCTGAAAAAAACCTATTGCGGACACATTGGCATTGAATACATGCACATGGGCAGCCGCGAAGAGCGTTTGTGGATTCGTGATTATTTTGAACGCGATTTATCCACCCCAAACTTCTCTGCTGATGAAAAACGCAATATTTTAAAACAAGTTACCGCAGCCGAAACCTTAGAACGCTACCTGCACACCAAATATGTGGGTCAAAAACGTTTCTCCGTAGAAGGTGGCGAAAGCGTCATTGCTGGCTTGAACCATTTGATTCAACACGCAGGTAAAGATGGCGTGGAAGAAGTAGTCATTGGCATGGCACACCGTGGTCGCTTGAATGTTCTGGTTAATTCATTGGGTAAAAAACCTGCTGATTTGTTTGCAGAATTTGAAGGCAAACAAGAAATCAAATTCCCAAGCGGCGACGTGAAATATCACAACGGTTTCAGTTCTGATATTGCCACCCCTTACGGCGCAATGCACGTTACCTTGGCATTCAATCCATCACACTTGGAAATCGTAAATCCTGTGGTGGAAGGTTCGGTTCGTGCCAAACAACAACGTCGTGGCGAAAACGGTCGCGCCGAAGTCTTGCCTGTATTGATTCATGGCGACTCAGCCTTTATTGGCTTGGGCGTGAATCAGGCGAACTTCAACTTGTCGCGTACACGCGGTTACACCACAGGTGGTACGGTTCACATTGTAATTAATAACCAAATTGGTTTTACCACTTCTGATACACGCGATACACGTTCAAGCGTGTACTGTACCGATATTGCCAAAATGGTAGAGGCACCCATTTTCCATGTGAATGGTGATGACCCTGAAGCCGTATGCTATGTGATTCAGGCTGCCTTGGCGTATCGTAAACAATTCCAAAAAGATGCGGTAATTGATGTTGTATGTTTCCGCAAATTAGGTCATAACGAAGGCGATGACCCTACTTTGACCCAACCTTTGATGTATCGTGCTGTGGCACAACACAAAGGCACTCGCGCTGTGTATGCTGATAAATTGATTGCAGAAAATGTAATTACGGCTGCTGATGCGGATGGCTATGTTCAAGCCTATCGTGATGCTTTGGATAAAGGCGAACACGTTGAATTGACCTTATTGAGCGATTACGATAAAAAACATCGCATTGATTGGAGCAAATACAACGGCGATGATTGGCGTGAAAAAGTGGAAAGCGGCTTGCCTGCGGCAGACATCGCACGTTTAGCAGAAAAATTCACGCAAGTACCTGAAAATTGGGGCTTACACAATACTGCCAAACGCGTGATTGAACAACGCAAAGAAATGGCAGTCGGCAAACAAAATATTGACTGGGGTATGGCAGAAACCATCGCCTACGCCAGCATGGTAAGCAGTGGCACGCCTGTTCGCATTTCGGGCGAAGATTCGGGTCGTGGTACATTCTCGCATCGTCATGCGGTGTTGCACGATACCAATCGTCAACAAAGCGACAAAGGTATTTACATTCCATTACAACACATTAGCGAGCAACAAGCGAATTTTACCGTGATTGATTCTATTTTGAATGAAGAAGCGGTAATGGCTTATGAATATGGTTTTGCATGTTCAGCACCTAATGCTTTGACGATTTGGGAAGCACAATTTGGCGATTTTGCCAATGGCGCACAAGTCGTGATTGACCAATTCTTGTCATCTGGTGAAACCAAATGGGGTCGTTTGTGTGGTTTGACCACCATTTTGCCACACGGTTACGATGGTCAGGGCCCTGAACACTCATCAGGTCGTGTAGAACGTTGGCTGCAACTGTGTGCGGAACACAATATGCAAGTGATTATGCCATCTGAAGCATCACAAATGTTCCACATTTTGCGCCGTCAAACCTTGCGTTCGTATCGTAAACCTTTGGTGATTTTCATGTCTAAACGCTTGTTGCGTTTCAAAGATGCGACCAGCCCATTGGAAAATTTCTTGGAAGGCACCACGTTCCGTCCTGTGATTGGCGATACGGCTCAACGCGCTGACAATCGCAGCGTAAAACGCGTGATTTTGTGTGCAGGTCAAGTATATTATGATTTGGCAAAAGGTCGTGAAGAGCGTCAATTAGCTGATGATGTGGCAATCATTCGTGTGGAACAACTGTATCCATTCCCATACGCTGAAGTGGAAGCGGAATTGAAACAATTCCCGAATGCGTCTGAAATCATGTGGGTACAAGAAGAACCGAAAAACCAAGGTGCTTGGTATCAAACACGTCATCGCTTGGAAGCATTGGCGCAACGCGGTCAAAAAGTGGTGTATGCAGGTCGTCCTGCCAGCGCATCGCCTGCAGTGGGCTATGCCAGCAAGCACAATGCTCAATTAGCGCAACTGGTTGAAGATGCGTTTAATTTAAGTGGCGTATTGCCATTGGAAAGTTTGTTTCAGGCTGCCTCGGAAGTTGCCGCCACAATGGTTTCTGAAGTTGCGACTCAAACGGAGGGCAATGTTGAAACGGTAAAGGAGGTCGTGCTGCCTAAAGCAGCGCCCCAAACCCAAACCGATTCGGTAGCTGAATCCAACATTGAAGTGAAGGTTAATCCAAGCATTCGTGTTGAACCACAACAGCCTATCCAAGCCGTGCAAGTGGAAGTGATTGATGCAACCGATACCATCAAAGAAACACCCAATGTACATGTGGCACCGAGTATTGTAGATACTTCCGCAGTTGATGTAGAAGTGGTGGATATTAGCCCAAGCAATAACGAAGGCGTCGGTATTTTAAATGCCAGCACCAATGTTGCTGAAAATATTGAAGTCAATGTCGTGGCTGATGCGCCTGTTATTAATGCAGATGTTTCAGCCAGCCCAGAAGAAGTAACCCCTGAAACCACAACTGAAAAGAAAAATAGTTTTTCTAGTGGAAATGCAAACTTTGTTTGGAGAATCAAATGATTGTAGAAGTAAACGTTCCCGTATTTGCTGAAAGCATTACTGAAGGCACATTATTGTCTTGGCACAAAAAAGTGGGCGACGCTGTATCGCGCGACGAAGTGCTGGTAGATATTGAAACCGATAAAGTGGTTTTGGAAGTCCCTGCACCGCAATCTGGTGTATTGGTTGAAATTCTGGTGCAAGATGGCGCGGTAGTTGGCACACAACAGTTGTTGGCAAAAATTGACACCGAAGGTGCGGCGGCTGCTGCGGCACCTGCTCAAGCGGCTCCTGAAGTTCAAGCTGCCCCTGCAGCCGCGCCTGCTCAATCAGGCAATGCCGTTGCCATGCCTGCTGCTGCAAAATTGGCAGCGGAAACAGGTGTGGATGTAAACGCCATTCAAGGTTCAGGTCGTGATGGTCGCGTGTTGAAAGAAGACGTACAAGCGGCTGCCAGCGCACCTAAAGCGGCTGCGGTTGCTGCACCTGCAACCATTCCTGCGGGCAACCGTGTGGAAGAACGTGTACCGATGAGCCGTTTACGTGCGCGTGTTGCAGAACGCTTGTTGGCATCACAACATGAAAATGCCATTTTGACCACGTTCAATGAAATCAACATGAAACCTGTGATGGATTTGCGCGCGAAATACAAAGATAAATTTGAAAAAGAACATGGCGTGAAATTAGGCTTTATGTCGTTCTTTGTAAAAGCCGCTGTGGCAGCATTGAAAAAATTCCCAATTATCAATGCGTCTGTAGATGGCAATGACATTATTTATCATGGCTATTTTGATATTGGTATCGCGATTGGCAGCCCACGCGGTTTGGTTGTGCCAATCTTGCGCGATGCTGACCAAATGAGCATTGCCGACATTGAAAAAGCCATCGTGAACTACGCGCAAAAAGCCAAAGACGGTAAAATTGCGATTGAAGATTTGACTGGCGGTACATTCAGCATTACCAACGGCGGTACATTTGGTTCTATGTTGTCCACCCCAATCATCAATCCGCCACAATCTGCGATTTTGGGTATGCACGCTACCAAAGACCGCGTGGTTGTGGAAAATGGCGAAATCGTGATTCGTCCAATGATGTACTTGGCATTGTCTTACGACCACCGCATCATTGACGGTCGTGAAGCGGTATTGGCTCTGGTAACGATTAAAGAGTTGCTGGAAGACCCATCTCGCTTACTGTTAGACATCTGATTCATTCAGCAATAAAATACAGGCTGCCTGAAAGTGAACATTCATTTTCAGGCAGCCTGTATTTGATTTTTAAGGATATCATCATGAAAACCAAAATGATTTTAGCAACCGCATTGTGCAGCATCTCCTTTTCTGCCTTTGCGCTCAATCAAGACGATTTTTACGGCGAATGGCGTTACGATGCCGCCACACCAGCCGCCGAACGCTTACCAGCCAGCGTAGAAATAGAAGAACGCGACAGCACCCAACGCCCCCGCAAACAATGCGGCAATTTTGAAACACTCATGTTTTCAGAAGCCACAGGCGCAGAAATCGCCGAAGATTTAGCCGAACAAATGCCCGAAGTCTTGGCATTCAGCGATGAATCAGAATATCGCGATTACGCCGACTTTTCGCGCCAAGCTGCCAAATGGTTCAAACCCAACCAAACCTATCAAATCGCCGCATGGAATTGTGGCGATGTGGGCGGCAACTACTATTTTCTCAATACCAAACAAGGCGTTGCCACATCAGCAGGTGTGAAACCAGAAGACACATTTGTGATTGAAATTTCACGATAATGTGATATTGACAGAACGCGGCGTCTTGCCGCCGCACCCACGCTTTTGGGTCGTGGCGCGAAACGGCGCGTTCTTCATAGAATGGTAGCAACTGTATTTTTAACCCCGTCGGGCAAAAATACAAAAAACGTTAAAATTAAGCATAAGCTGCATTATCACGCATCATGGCATTTAAAATTGTCAGCAATTTAC
>JBHARQ010000276.1:0-10177 GCA_041831015.1 Simonsiella sp.
GCAAACGGTTGGCGCAGCAATGCGTAAGTTAGTGCATATTTGCTTTGGTGTGCTGAAACATCAGATGGTTTATCAGCCTAGAGTGGCTGTGATTTAGTACTTTTTTGTTTTTAAGGGTTGACAGGAGCGACAGTATCTACAGCTACGGAGAGCGCGCCGTTCCGTGCCACAATCTAAAAGCGTGGGTGCGGCGGCAAGACGCCGCGTTTTGGCATTAATCCATCTTTTTTTGTGCGTGATTGGTTTTTTGGGTTAAATTTGCGTTAAAATTGCACACTTTTTTACAAATGGCGATACTTTTCAGGCTGCCTGACAACGTATTTGCCGACTTTTTTCACATTTTTTAAGGATACCCAAAAATGGCAAATCATGATACGCAAGCCGCTAATGAAGCGGATTTGGTTTACAAACTTGAAGATAAACCGCCTTTCGCCAACTCGCTGGTGAGTGCGATTACGCACTTGCTGGCGATTTTTGTTCCGATGATTACCCCCGCGCTGATTGTCGGTAACGTGTTGAAATTACCCGTAGAAATGACGGCTTATCTGGTGTCAATGGCAATGGTGGCTTCGGGCATTGGCACTTATTTACAGGTAAACCGATTTGGCGTGGTGGGTTCGGGTATGCTGTCGATTCAATCGGTGAATTTTTCGTTTGTGGGCGTGATGATTTCGCTCGGCTTTTCCATGAAAGAGAAAGGCTTGGACGAAAACGCGATGATTTCCACCTTATTGGGTGTGTCGTTTGTGGGCGCGTTTTTGATATGCGGCGCGGCTTGGGTGTTGCCCTATTTGAAACGCGTGATTACGCCAACCGTGAGCGGTGTGGTGGTGTTGCTGATTGGTTTGAGTTTGATTGATGTGGGCATTACCGATTTTGGCGGCGGCTTTCATTTGAAAGGCACGGAAGAATTTGGCAGCCTGAAATATGTCGGTTTGGCGAGTTTTGTGCTGTTGGTGGTGTTGGCGTTTAACTGCATGAAACACCCATTATTGCGTATGAGTGGCGTGGCAGTTGGTTTGATTGCAGGTTATATTGCCGCTTTGTGCATGGGCATGGTGGATTTTACGCCTTTACAAAACGCGCCGATTGTTACCATTCCCACGCCTTTTAAATACGGTTTCAACTTTGATTTTTCAGCCTTTTTGGTGGCTGGCGTGATTTACCTATTGAGCGTATTTGAAGCCGTAGGCGATTTGACCGCTACCGCCATGGTGTCGGGTCAAAAATACGAAGGCGATGAATTCCAACAACGTTTGCGCGGTGGCGTGTTTGCCGATGGTTTGGTGTCTGTGATTGCGACTGCGCTCGGTTCATTGCCGCTGACCACATTTGCCCAAAACAATGGCGTGATTCAAATGACAGGCGTGGCTTCGCGTCATGTGGGCAAATTTATTGCCGTGATTTTGGTGGTGGCAGGTTTATTTCCTGTAATTGGACGCGCATTTACCACCATTCCTAGCCCTGTGTTGGGTGGCGCGATGGTGTTGATGTTTGGATTGATTGCGATTGCAGGTGTCCGCATTATCATGACCAACGGCATCAACCGCCGCGAAGCCGTGATTGCCGCAACCGCCGTGGGCGTGGGTTTGGGCGTGGCGTTTGAGCCAGAAGTGTTCAAATTGCTGCCTGAAGTCTTCCGCAACGCGATTGCGGCAGGTGGCATTACGGCGGTGGTGTTGAATTTAGTCTTGCCACACAATGCCAACGACAAAGCCGTGTATTTATCTGACAAAAAAGATTAAATCGCCAGAACGCGGCGTCTTGCCGCCGCACCCACGCTTTTGGGAAGTGGCACGGAACCATTAACTTCATAAAATAAGGGCGGATATTACTCCGCCCCTATTTCATTATCCAAAAAACTTCAAACGCGTATCAACGCGCACAAAACCGCAATGCTGCCTCATAACCATACGTTCCCAAGCCGACAATCACGCCCACCGCCTTATCCGACAAATATGAATGATGACGGAACGCCTCACGCGCATGAACATTAGAAATATGCACCTCCACAAACGGAATTGCCACGCCCGACAACGCATCACGAATCGCCACGCTGGTGTGCGTAAACGCCCCTGCATTGATGATAATCCAATCCGTATTGCCACGCGCCGCTTGAATCGTGTCCACAATCGCGCCTTCGTGATTGCTTTGAAAATGAGACACGCGCACACCCAATTCATCGGCAACATGGCTCAAATGCGTCATCACATCGTCCAGCGTTTCCGCGCCGTAAATATGCGGCTCGCGTGTGCCAAGTAGGTTCAAATTCACGCCATTAATGATTAAAATGTGTTTCATCATATTATCCTGATTCATCTGCAAAAATCAGATTGTAACCGAATGGGATAATCGCGCAATAAAAACATCTTCATTAGCCAAATTAAGCTTCATTTTGCAATAAAATATCTCAATATTAAAATAAATTAAATAAACATTTCAATAAAACGGAAATTATGATGAACATACTCGCATGGAATACACCGCCCACCGCCCAAGAATTACATCGCCATTCGCAAGCACGGCATTTGGTGGTGTGTTTGCTGTCATTGGATTTGCCTGATTGGTCGGATTGTCCCAAACTGCAAGCGGCGTTGGCGTGTGTGCAATTTCATGATGCGAATGTTTTGGAAGATATTTTGCCAAATCAAATACTTTGGTTGATGCCTGAACGTGCGGCGCGGCGATTGCGTGATTATTTTGGCGAGCGTGAAATCAGTTGGCAGACGGAAATCGTGCCACAAGATGCGGTTGTGCTTGAAAAACCATGGTTCAGGCAGCCTGAACATGTTTTGGATTGGCATTCCAGTCATTATCATGCTGTGGTCATAGGTGCAGGTATTGCAGGGGCGAGTACGGCGTATGAATTGGCGCGGCGTGGTTTGCGTGTGGCGGTGTTGGACGCGGCGGCGCAAGCGGCACAAGCGGCATCGGGCAATCGGCAAGGTTTGCTGTATGCCAAAATTTCGCCACACGATACGACGCAAACGGAATTATTATTATGCGGTTATGGCTACACACGTCGATTATTGAATCATTTGTTAAATGAAGAAGATGGCTGGGGTGCGACAGGCGTATTACACCTCAATCATCATGACAGTGAAACGCAACGCAACGCCGCATTAGCCGCGCAAACGTGGCATCAACATTTATATCGCGGCGTATCAGCAGCGCAAGCGACTGAATTAGCAGGTATTTCTGTTTTACAAGATGGTTTATTTTGGCAACAGGGCGCGTGGATGCATCCGCCAGCGTTGGTAGCGGCGTGTTTGGCGCATGATGGGATTGATTTTTATGGCAATCATCGGCTTACGGCGGCGGAATTTGATGGCACATTTTGGCAATTAGAAACGACTGGGCAATCATTTTCTGCTCAACACATCGTCTTTTGCACAGGCGCAGGCAATGGTCAAACGCCGATGATTCAACAGTTTCCGTTTCAATATATTCGTGGGCAAACCAGTTTGGCGGCGGCGCAAACGGTTTCAGGCAGCCTGAAAACGGCGTTGTCGGGACATTCCTATATTTCGCCAGCTTGGAACGGCGTTCATTGTTTTGGGGCGACTTTTATTCCGAATGATGAAAGTGATGAGTGGCGTCCGCAAGACGATGAGATGAATCAAAATGAATTATCAATTTTAAATTCAAATATTTATCAATCGCTGACTTTTTCAGGCAGCCTGAAAGGTCATGCGGCGGTACGTTGTGATGCTCACGACCATTTGCCTGTGGTGGGCGCGTTGGGCGATGTGGTGGCGATGCGGCAAGTGTACGCCAAATTAGCCTTGGACAAGCACTACCGCTTGGACGCGCCTTGCCCATATTATCCCAATGCGTGGACGAATACCGCACATGGCAGCCGTGGCTTGGCAACTGCGCCTTTGAGCGCGGCGTATGTGGCGGCGTTGATAACGGGCGAGCCGTTGCCGCTATCAAAACGTTTGCAGAAAGCCTTGCATCCAAACCGATTGATTATTCGGCAAATTGTGCGTGGTCGGTAAATTAAATACGCAATTAAACCCCTAAAAAAAGCTGCCTGAAAACCACTTTCAGGCAGCCTGTTTGATTATTTCTGATGTTCAATCACATCATTGTGATGTTGTGCTGATTGATGATGCGATGATTTCACCGTGTATTCGCCCTCAATCACATTCTCATCATCGGGTTTCGGGCGCGTGGTGTATTGAAATCCGCCTGAAAAATGTGGGTCAGTATGCGTTGTATGAGACTTGCCGCCCTTAAACGGAATGAGCAGCAACAAACCCAACAAGCTAGACAAAAAACCAGTCGGCATCGCCAACAGCAAACCTGCAAACGGCACCCGAATCGGCAACATCATATCGTAAAACGACATCCCATTGCCGCGCATAAATTGCCCTGCCATCATGACTTTGGATATCCCCATATTATTTCGCAACAATGCGCCGCCCACCACAAAGCCCAATACAATCAAACCCAATGTCGCCAAACCGCCCACCCAGCTGACCATAAGAAACAGCGTGGTAAATTCAATAACCATACCGATAAAAAAGAAAATGCCTAAAAATTGCATTGCAAAACCTTTCTGTTTGATTGTGAAGTGATGATGACTTAAAAATAGCGACAAACCGCCTTTTTTGCAAGTAAAAAATATTCAAACAGCCTGTAAAAATGGGTAAACTAACGGTTTTATCATTTCACAGGAATCTCACCATGAACACACCACAATCCGCCATTCTCCCCGACCACGCCACCGCCGCCATTTGGTTGCTGGCAGACATTCAAGACCGCAGCCGCATTCAAGCCGCTTGCACAGCCGCATTAACCGCTTGCGAGGCAGCACAACAACGTTATCCCGAAGAACAAATCGGCTTAACCATCGCATTTGGCGCATCATTTTGGGGCAGCCTGAAACACGCCGCTGAAGCCCCCGAATTAAAACCCTTCCCCAGCTACGGCAAAGACGACCACTTCGCCCCAGCCACCCAACACGACTTACTCATCCACATCCAATCCCAAAACCACGACAGCAACTTCACATTAGCCCAAGACATCCTAAACGCCTTTGGCGACAGCATCGCCATCAAAAACGAAACCCACGGATTCCGCCGCCATGAAGCACGCGGATTAGACGGCTTTGTGGACGGCACCGAAAACCCACAAGGCAACGACATCGCCACCGTAGCATTAGACCCACACGGCGGCAGCTACGTTTTATTCCAACACTACCAACACCACCTCGCCAAATGGAACGCCCATTCCATCGCCGAACAAGAAGAAACCATCGCCCGCCACAAAATCAGCAACGAAGAATTCCCCAAATCCGAACGCCACCCCTGTTCCCACATTGCCCGCGCCAATTTACGCGAAGACGGCGTCAAATTAAAAATCGTGCGCCGCAGCTTACCATTTGGCACCGTATCGGGCGTACACGGTTTAGCGTTTACCGCCTATTGCGCCCGATTACACAACATTGAAGTGCAACTCAAACACATGTTTGGCGACACCGAAGACGGCTTGACCGACCTCATGCTCTCACGCCTCACCCAAGCCATTTCAGGCGGCTACTACTACGCCCCCAGCGTAGAACGCCTGCGTGATTTAACCTAACCCACCCAACATTTCAGGCTGCCTTTTGATGGTAAAAAAACCAAAAAAGGCAGCCTGAAAACCATTTTCCTTACTTCACCAGAACGCGGCGTCTTGCCGCCGCACCCACGCTTTTAGGGCGCGGCACGAAACCATTTGCGCCCGAATCAAGGGGCTGATGACAATTCCTTTTGTACCTTGATTTTGTCAGCAAAAACGACCAATTCAAGGAAAAAATGCGAATCAGGTTGAACACCTGATGAGTATTTTTGACGCAGAAGTGGGCAATTTTTGATGCAAAAGCAAGTGCAAAATGAAATGTCATTAGCCCCAACGTTTCATCAACACAAAAAACTCCTGTTTCTGACGCGGACGCTTGCCCTTCCACAACACACCTTTCCCATTTAACGCATCCACTTGCGCCTGCTGATGAAATTGCACCAGTTGATACGAACAACCCTTGCCCGACTCATCAGACACCACCTTCACCGAACCATATTCCCCCCACGCCAAACGCGCTGTCGCATGTTCAGGCGCAATATACAGACACGATGCCGCCGCCACATCAGGCACCGCCTGTTCCATCTGCTGCACAATCGGACGATAACTCTTCGCCGCATCCAACCACGGCAAAAACAACGTCAGCAACAATGCCCACGCCAACGTCATCCCCGATGCCCAATTACTCACCGCCTGACGACCGCGAATCCGTTTGCGCGTAATCGCAAAAATCCACGCAGGCGTAAACAAAATCGCCACCACCATCGGCATAATATCAATATCACGCGTATAAAATGGACTGAAATAAGCCGCCCGCTCCGCCAATTTTGCAGGAAAACCATAATTCATCGCCACAAAGCCCACCCACAAAAACACCGACACCAATCCAAACGCCATCACCCCAAACCAATTCAAAAACGCCGCCACCCCACGCCGCAAATAATCCAACTGCGCCGCGCCCATCACCGCCAACGGCGGCAACACCAACAACAAATTATCCTGATAACGCTGCGGATTTGCCACCAACACCGCCCCAAACACCAGCAACCACACCACACACAATACCCCCCAGCGCGTTTGCAACAACTGACCGCCCATCTTATACACCGTCCAAATTGCCAAAGGATACGCTGGAAACGCAAACCAAAGCATATTTCTCAAATAATACCAACCATTTAACCCCATATCCACGCCCGCCAAACCACCAAATGCCCCAAAAACATGATGCTGCCAATAATCATGAAACGCCACCGCGTTCAACTTAAACAACACAATCATTTGCAATATCATCAACGGCACAATAATCGCCAACGCCCCCAACAACACCGTAAAATACCGCACACTACGCCATTGCGGCGTGATACTGATTAATATCGCCACCCAAAGCAGGCAGCCTGAAATCAACCAACCCATTGATTGACCAATCAATAATACACCTACGCCCAACAAAGTTGCCGACAACACCGCCTGACGTTGCGCCACCGCCAAACCCCACAACACCAAACCCAAACCTGCAAATGCCACCGACAACGTTCCCAAAAAATGCCCCAAATTCAACAACCCAGCCGAACCAATCAAAATCAGCACCGTACTACGCCCATGAGATGCCCCCAAAAACCGATACGCCGCCATCCCATGCGCCGTCAATCCCAACGCCATAAAAATCACCGTCGCAAAACGGGTTGCCGAATACGCATCCGTCAGCCACGGCGACAGCAAATACCGCGTCCATGCCGCCAACCACACATAAACAGGCGCCACTTGAAAATACGGCTCACCCAACAAAGTTGGCAAAAACGGCGTGTGATTTTCCATAATCGCCGCATAAATTTGCGGTTCTTGCGGATTCCACAAATCATGAGAAAACACACCGGGCCACAGCCACGCAAAAACCAATAGCATGAGCAACCACGGATATTCACGTTTGGATTCAGAAATTTGGGTTGATTTTGGAGTATAAGTTAGCATAACTTGATTTGAGAAATAAAATGGGACTAATACAATTAGTCATATTCAAAAAATAATTTGATTTAATTGCAAAAAATTAATTAATAATACAACAATAATGACATCTTCACGCATCAGGCTGACGCGACATCCAAATCCCCACCGCCAAACACACACCGCAAGTAACAAACGCCAACCATAAATATTCAGGATGCTTGCTCCACAAACGATAGCTCACGCCAGCGCAGGAAATGCTCATCATTGTCCAAGCCAAATATTTGGCGCGGCGCGGAATGGCTCGGCGTTCCATCCAATCGCGTATCATCGGGCCAAATAATTTGTGTTGAATCAGCCAATAGTGAAATCGTGGCGATGCGCGTCCCCAACAAAATGCAGTCAAAATCACAAAAGGCACCGTTGGCATAATGGGCAAAAAAAGCCCAATCACGCCCAACAACAACGCCAAACCACCTGCCGCAAACAACACCGCCCGAATCATCGCCTCACGCAATTTCCGATTTTTCACCCAAAACACCACCGCAAACGATGCCGCAATCAAACCGCCCAATGCCACCAATGACACGCTCACCCATGGATTCACATCACCCGAATTTGCTAAAATCATCATGGATTAATCCTTTGCATGATACGGGCAGCCTGAACCTTCAGGAATCCCCAATTTATCCCAACCTTCACGACCCATTTGTTGCAACAGTGCCATATTACGCTCAAAAATGACAGACGCATCAGGAAACGCTTGTGCGGCTTTGGCGATGCTGTCTTCGCGAATCAAATGCAGTGTGGGATAAGGGGAACGGTTGGTGTAATTGGTAATGTCATCGGCATCGGTGTCTTCAAATTGAAATTGTGGGTGAAATGGGGCAATTTGAATCACGCCTTCGGCATTGTTATCAATAATGGCTTGTTCTGCTACATCCAGCATGTCATTGAATAGGAAAAAATCATCAAATAAATCAGGATGTACTAATAAGGTGGTTTCCAATTCATCGGCTGGTGTGTGTAATAGTGTTTGTAATTCTGCGTCCAAATCTTCCAAAAAACCGTCTAAATGTTTGGCACGACTCACGGCGATGCGAATTTGTTTTTTCGCATGGGGTGCTTTGGCAAACGGGCAGAGATTCAGACCAATCACGGCTTTTTCCAGCCAAATAGTTGTATTATCAATAATTTGTTGGTCGGTGTGCGACATGATACATTCTCGGTATTGGGAAAGATTGTTAATTTTAACACGCTCTGATTATTTCAGGCTGCCTGAAAATGTTTTTACGCCTATAATTAACCTATTTTTTAATTAGGAAACAAAATCATGCAAATTTATTTGGTAGGTGGCGCAGTACGCGACCAGTTATTGGGTTTGGCGGTAAAAGACCGTGATTGGGTGGTGGTTGGCGCGGATGCGGATGATTTGTTGCAACGTGGTTTTCAGGCGGTTGGCAAGGATTTTCCTGTGTTTTTACATCCTGATACGCATGAAGAATACGCGTTGGCGCGGACGGAACGGAAAACGGGCAAAGGCTACACGGGATTTGCGGTGTTTGCGGATAAATCGGTTACGTTGGAGCAGGATTTGTTGCGCCGCGATTTGACGATTAATGCGATGGCGCAAGATGAACACGGTCAGATTATTGACCCATTTGGTGGGCAATCTGATTTGCAGCAAGGGATTTTGCGTCATGTATCGGATGCGTTCGCGGAAGACCCTGTGCGAATTTTGCGGACGGCGCGATTTGCAGCGCGATATGGTTTTCGGGTCGCGCCTGAAACGATGCAGTTGATGCGTGAAATGGTGGCGGCTGGGGAAGTCGATGCCTTGGTGGCGGAACGGGTGTGGCAGGAATTTGCCAAAGGTTTGATGGAGCGTAATCCGCGTCAGATGATTGAAATTTTGCGTGAATGTGGGGCGTTGGCGATTTTGTTGCCTGAAGTGAATGCGTTGTTTGGTGTGCCACAACGGGCGGATTTTCATCCTGAAATTTGTACGGGGGAGCATACGTTGTTGGTGTTGCAACGGACGGCGGATTTGGGTTTCGGGCTGCCTGAACGTTATGCGGCTTTGGTGCATGATTTGGGTAAGGCTTTGACACCGCATGAATTATTACCCAGTCATATTGGGCATGATGAGCGTGGGGTGGATTTGGTGCGTGCGGTGAATGCGCGTTGGCGTGTGCCGAAGGTGTGCGGGGAGTTGGCGGCGTTGGTGTGTCAATTTCACATTCGGTTGCATCGGGTGGGCGAGATAAAATCAGTAGGTAAGGTTTTGAAGGTATTGAAAGAAACGGATGCGTTTCGCCGTCCTGAACGGTTTCAGGCTGCTTTGAATGTGTGTGTGGCGGATATTCAGGGACGCTTGGGGCGTGAACAGGCGGTTTATCCGCAACGTGAGCATTGGTTGGCGATGTTGGCGGCGGCGCAATCGGTGAATACGAGCGACATCGCGCGGCAATATGCAGGCAATCCGCAACAAATTGGGGAACGCATTGATGAGGCGCGGCGTGTGCAAATGGCACCGATTCATGAACGGTATTTGCAGGCACGGTAATTGCTTGATTAAGCATTTTTTTGAATGGTGGCGCAAATGGTTCGGCTGCCACCATCTAGGGGCTAATGACATTTCATTTTGCACTTGCTTTTGCATCAAAAA
>JBHARQ010000277.1:0-15659 GCA_041831015.1 Simonsiella sp.
GAAGAAATTTCACGTCAATTACGCCTATTACGCCGTTTGGTGATGGCGCACATCATCACGCGTGATATTTGCCGCGTGTCGGATTTGGCGGAAGTTACACGCACGATTACGGAATTTGCTGATTTTGCGGTTAATACGGCATTATCGTTTAGTTATCAATATTATGTCGGGATGTATGGCACACCGCTGGGGCATTACACGCGTGAACCGCAGCAGTTGAGCGTGGTGGCAATGGGCAAAGCGGGTGGATTTGAATTAAACGTATCATCTGATTTGGATTTGATTTTCGTCTATCCCGAAAGCGGCGAAACCGATGGCAAACGCGAACGCAGCAACCAAGAATTTTTTACCAAAGTCGGGCAAAAATTAATTGCCTTATTAAATGACATCACGGCAGATGGGCAAGTTTTCCGCGTGGACATGCGTTTGCGACCCGATGGCGACAGCGGCGCGTTGGTGTGCAGCGAAACGGCATTGGAACAATATTTGATTACGCAAGGGCGCGAATGGGAACGTTACGCATGGTGCAAAGGGCGCGTGGTAACGCCGCATCGCAATGATATTAAAGGCTTAATTCGTCCATTTGTATTCCGTAAATATTTGGATTTTAACGCGTATCATGCGATGCGCGAATTGCACCGCCAAATTCGCCAAGAAGTGCAAAAACGCGGCATGGCAGACAATGTGAAATTGGGCGCAGGCGGCATTCGGGAAGTGGAATTTGTGGCGCAGATTTTCCAAATGATTCGCGGCGGACAAAATCGCGCGTTGCAATTAAAAGGCACACAAGAAACGCTGTTGAAATTAGCCGAATTAAATATTTTATCCACTGAAGTGGTAGATAAATTATTGAAAGCGTATGTTTTCTTGCGCGATGTGGAACACCGTTTGCAATACTGGGACGACCAGCAAACGCAAATGTTGCCCGAAAACGAATCGCAGCAGCATTTATTGGCAGAAAGCATGGGATTTGCGAATTGGGCAGATTTTTCAGGCTGCCTGAATACGCATCGCCAATTTGTGAATCAAATTTTCAACAATGTTTTGGGCAATGAAGAAGATATTTTGGCAACCGAACACGAATTATCCGACATTTGGACATGGTTACCTGAACAAGTGGACGTGGTGGCAGACAAATTATCCCAATTAAAATTTGAAGACAGCAACGCATTGGCAAAAAAATTAGCGCAATTAAAACAAAGCAGTAAATATCGCCAACTGTCTTCACACGCTCAAACGCGCTTTGATGCCCTTGTGCCGCGCTTGGTGGAGGCGGCAGCGCAAAGCGATAATGCTGACGCTACGCTGTTGAGATTACTGGATTTTTTAGAGGCGATTAGTCGGCGGTCGGCATATTTAGCGTTTTTGCAGCAACATTCGGCGGCGTTGCAGCGTGTGGCGGCGTTGATGTCGCAAAGCGCGTGGTTGGCGAATTATTTGCAACAACACCCGATTTTATTAGACGAATTGCTGTCATCGCAATTAATGCAAGCGATTGATTGGCAAAATGTTTCGCAAGAACTTTCAGGCAGCCTGAACGCTTGCGGCAACGATACCGAAGAAAAAATGGACGTCTTACGCCGTTTCCAACACGCCCAAATTTTCCGCTTAACCGTACAAGATTTGGCAGGACAATGGACAGTAGAGGCTTTGAGCGATGAACTCTCATTGCTGGCAGATTTGGTGTTGGAACAAACCCTGATTCACGCATGGCAAAGCGTCCCCAAACGCCATTTAGACACACCCAAATTCGCCATCATCGCCTACGGCAAATTGGGCGGCAAAGAATTGGGCTATGCGTCCGATTTGGATTTAGTGTATTTATATGACGATGATTTTGCCGATGCGGTGGACGTGTACACCAAATTATCACGCCGTTTAAGCACATGGCTGTCGGGCAGCACGGGCGCGGGGACATTGTATGAAGTGGATTTGCGCTTGCGACCCAATGGCGAGGCAGGCTTTTTAGCCCACAGCATGACCGCATTTGAAAAATACCAACGCGAACAAGCATGGACATGGGAACACCAAGCCCTGACACGCGCCCGCTTTATCGCTGGCGATGCCGAAGTGGGCGCAAAATTTGAACACATCCGCCGCGACATTCTCACACAGCAGCGCGACAAAACCAAATTAAAACAAGAAATTATTGAAATGCGCGAAAAAATGTTCGCCACCCATCCGCCAGTAGATGACCATGTCAAATACGCGCGTGGCGGCTTGGTAGATGTTGAATTTATCGTACAATACCTCATTTTGGCAGAAAGCCATCATGAACCCAAACTGCTTGAAAACTATGGCAATATTGCCTTATTGGGCATGGCAGCGCGTCGCGGCTTGATTGATACCGATTTGGCGGCACAATGCGCCACCGCCTACCGCTACTACCGCCAAATTCAGCACAACAAAAACCTGCACGACCACCAAATCATGCAAGTAGATGACACACTATTAGCCCACTACCAAGCCGTGAAAACATTGTGGGAACAAGTATTTGGCGAAACCGTACGTTTTCAGGCAGCCTGAAGGACTACGCGTCCAGCGAGACTGCCATCCTGCGAAGTTCAGGCAGCCTAAATATTGTGCGCGGTTATTTTGACGGAAACGCGCGTCTTGCCGCGCACCACGCTTTGGGGTGGGTGGCACGGAACGGCGCGTTCTTCATGGTTTTGATTTTGTCGTAGGGGCGGATTTCATATCCGCTCTTTTGTATGAGTTTGCAAAGGTTTTAGTTAGTGAGGGGCTGATGACATTTCGTTTTGTACCTTGATTTTGCTGACAAAAAGCAAGTGTAAAATGAAATGTTATTAGCCCCTAGCATCATCAAATCTACGCGTATTGAAAAGCGTGGAATAGGGCGCGAATCAAACATAAATAAAAAGAGCTTGTAATCCGAAAATTACAAGCCCTTTCTTTAGGCAAATCTAACTAAATTCAGTCAGATTAGAATTTGTGAGTCATACCCACGCCAACTGTGCCTTTTTTGTATTTGTTTGAATTGCCATCTTTCAGCTCCAAGTAGCCTACCTGACCATTCAAAGTGGTACGTTTAGACATCAAGTAGTCTGCACCAACAACACCTTGCAAGTATTTAGCATCGTTCAATTCAGGAGTGGTTGAAGTGCTTACGCCAGTAGTAGTCAAGCTGTTGATATCAAAGCCATAAGCAGCAGAACCTTTCAAGCGTACTGCATTGTTGATGGTGTAAGCAGCACTTGCTACTACTTCTTTGCTGCCTTTTACAAGTTCATTAGCACCAATGCTGGTTGCAGCTGTGCTACCATATTTATGCTCACCCAATAAGCTACCTACGTCATCAACATAGCGAGCTTGTTGGTAACCAACGCCAGCCAACCAGTTGTTGTTTTCAAAGCCTACGTTAGCAGCAGCTTGGTAACCGTCATGACCTTTATTATTGGCATCAAATACTGAATTTTTCAGGTAAGTACCTGCTACATCAGCGAAGAAGCCAGCATTTTCATAGCTCAATTTTGCGCCATAAACAGCTTCATCAGTTTTGTCGTTTTTAGTAGCAAAAGTTACTGAATCAGTATCACCATTGTTATCGCTAGGCGATACATAAGCTTGTGCAGTGAAACCACCAAAGTTAGGCGTTTCGTAGCTGATAGCACCTTTACGACCTACCGCAGCATTGCTACGAGTGTAGATGCCCAAACCAGCAGCATTGTCGCTGTATTCCCATTGGTCTAAACGGTCATTAGTCGTTTTAGTAGGGGTGCTCAAGTAACCTGCTTTAGCAGTACCAAAACCACCAGTCAAACCAACAAATGAGTCACGAGTAGAGAATCCTTTACCGTCGCCTGGACCACCGATGCTTACGTCTTGTTCAACTTGCCAAATTGCGCGCAAGTTGTTGTTCAAATCTTCATGACCTTTGAAGCCAATCAATGAACCGTAGTCAACGATTTTAGTAACAGTACCTTTGTCTGGAATACCGCTAGTGAAGTTACGATTTACTTCCACACCACCACGGATTTTACCGTACAAAATTACATCAGCAGATGCAGTTACAGACAAAGAAGCCAATGTCAAAGCAATAAGGGTTTTTTTCATTTCTGTCATTCCTTAAGATTAGAAATAAAACAACGAATTTTGTAAAACAAATTTCGCTCTCGATTTTTAAAACGCATTGAGCAAATCGCCCAAACGTTTAAATTCAGGTGTCAATATAATGGTTTCAGCAAAAAAAGACAAATAGAATCGTGCATTATTTTCTAAATTATGTGGTTTTTTAGAGACATTTTAGATATTTCTATTTGTTTTTAAATGAATTATTTTTATTCGCAAAAATGAGACAATTTATTTTCAGGCAGCCTGAAATTTAAAAATATCGCCGATAGATGAGTATCATCGCCAAAATCATCATGCCAGCCAATAGTATTTTAGCCACGATTTGAATGGTTTCATGAATGGCGTGTTTTTGCTGTTGGCTCAATATCGCGCGAAAGAGAAAAATGGGAATTGCACCAATTAATAGTGCTGCCAGAATTTTGTTAAGCCACATTTTGTATTGTCATGTTCAAAAAAAAATCGGTGCGAATGTTAGGGGCTAATGACATTTCATTTTACACTTGCTTTTGCATCAAAAATCGCCCATTTCTGCGTTAAAAATACTCATCAGGTGTTCAACCTGATTCGCATTTTTGCCTTGAACTGGTCGTTTTTGCTGACAAAATCAAGGTGCAAAACAAAATGTCATTAGCCCCTACACTCGCACCGATTTTTTGAAAAAAATTATTTCAGTTTAGCAGTTGCTGCTTGGTCTAATTTGCAGCTTTCAGCAATCACGGCGTGAACATTTCCGCGTTTTACGGATAATTTGCCGCCATCTACTTTGCGTAAATCGGCTGCTTTGGCTGGCATGGCTGTCCACATGGTTTGTTCGGCACTTTCGCTAACAAAGCGGTTTAACAATGGGTCTGCCACGCGGAACAAGCCTGTTGAAATTTCATTATTCACTTTGGCTTGTGCAACGATGGCTTCACCGTTTTTAACGCCATACATCACGGTGATGGGTTGGCTGCGTTTTTTGCCATTTTCTTGAATTTGGCAGTTGTAAGCCACTTCAACTTTGCTATCGATGCTTAATTCAGGCGTCGCTGCTTTGGTGTTGTTTTTGGCAAATGCGGTGCTGCTCATCGATACAGCAGCAATCAGGGCTAATGCGCTTAATTTAATGGTTGATTTCATGCTCTTTGTCCTTCGTTGGGTTGGAAATGAGTGTTTATTATAAAACGGAAATATGTTTGATTTGGTTAAACTAGGTTATTTATCCCAAACTTATATTATGACACGGTGGTTTTATCGGCAAATTCGCATAAATCGGCAATCAAGCAGGTTTGACACGAAGGTTTTTGTGCTTTGCAAGTATAGCGTCCATGCAAAATCAGCCAGTGATGGGCATTCATCAAAAATTCTTTGGGAATGACTTTCATGAGTTTGTCTTCGACTTCGCGGACATTTTTGCCTCGCGCCAAACCTGTGCGATTGGAGACGCGGAAAATATGGGTATCTACCGCCATAACAGCTTGTCCAAATGCGGTATTCAGCACCACATTAGCGGTTTTGCGTCCAACGCCTGATAAGGCTTCCAATGCTTCGCGTGTGTTGGGAACTTCGCCGTGATGTTTTTCCAAAAGCATTTGGCAGGTTTCGATGATGTGTTTGGATTTGGTTTTGTATAATCCGATGCTTTTGGTATAGTCCATGACGCCTTCTAATCCCAAATCCAGCATGGCTTGCGGGGTATTGGCGATTGCAAAGAGTTTTTCTGTGGCTTTATTCACCCCTTTATCGGTGGCTTGGGCGGATAATAGGACAGCAATCAGTAATTCAAATGGTGATGAAAAGTTTAATTCGGTTGTGGGGTGAGGATTCGCGGCGCGTAATCGTTCAAATAGTTCAATACGGGTTGATTTATTCATTCTTAATAGTGGCTCAATCAATTATGATGAATACAGGTTTTAATATTTCAGGCAGCCTGAACGAATCAAGCTGCCTGAATATTTTAAAAAATCAAATTATTAAATCATTAAATCATTAAATCATTAATCTTTGATTTGTACTTCTACGCGGCGACCTTCTTGGCTTTCACCTTTTGCGCCAACGCTGTTTTTGGGTTTACGCAATTCAATGTTTTTCTCATCGACACCGCGTTCAATAAAGAATTGTTTTACGACTTCAGCGCGTTTGCGTGATAATTTTTCATTTGCGGCTGCTTTACCTGTGCTATCGGTAAAACCGCTAATGATTAATTTCTTGCCTGATTTACCTGCTTCAATTGCATCTTTAGCCACGTCATCTGCATTTTTGGCAAGACGGCTGAATCCTGTTGCAAAATAGAATTTAACCATACCGTCTTCTGCAACAGCGCGGCTTTCATTTGCTGGTGGTGTGGTTTTGCTGGATTCTGCTTTATCTGAAGTGGTGTTTTCAGTGTCAGATTTGGCTTTGTCGGCGTTATCTGAAGATTTATTTTCGTCAGATTGTGCTTTGTCGGCATTGTCTGAAGTTGATTTTGTAGTGTCAGATTTGGCTTTGTCGGCGTTGTCTGAAGTTGATTTTTCAGCGTCAGATTGTGCTTTATCAGCGTTGTCTGAAGTTGATTTTTCAGCGTCAGATTGTGCTTTATCGGCGTTGTCTGAAGTTGATTTTGCAGCGTCAGATTGTGCTTTGTCGGCATTGTCTGAAGTTGATTTTGCAGCGTCAGATTGCGCTTTATCAGCATTATCTGAAGATTGGGCTTCATTGCTGGCAGCATCAGGTGTAGCAGGAACTAAAGCAGATGTTTCAGATGCTGCGCTATCTGATGACGCGCTTTGGCTTACTGTGGTTGTGGGTTGGGTTTTCTTGGTAGCTTGGTCATTCATGCACATACGCAAGCCGAAAATGGCTAATATGCCTAAACCAATCCATACCAATGCTTTGACCCAACCTGAACCACCGCTACTGGCTGCACCACTGCTGGCTACGTTGGTGATGGCTGCATGGGTAGCGGTCGCACCCACAGCCGCACCACTTGCCACGCCTGTTGCAACAGGTGGCGCAACATAGCCGCTTAATGTGCTTGCCAATGCAGCAACGCTGGCACTTAAACCAGCCGTACTGCCAATACCCAAAGCAATCATAATGCCCGCAGGCAATGCTTTGCTGAGCCAATTGGATTGATTGCTTAATACTTGATACAACGCCGCAGGACTCCACGATTGACCACGCAATACCGCCAATACCAGTGGCAATGCGCTGGATAATAAGTTGGTGGCTGATTCATCGGAAACGCCACTTTCTTTACCAATATGGGCGGCGACCACCGATGCTTGGTCGGTGCCGAATATGGATGCTGAAAAATGTTGTCCCAATTCGGTCAAGCTGGTTGGAATGCTGCCTGATGCGGTGATGGTGCTTAATGCTTGTTGGAGTTCGGATTTATCATCCATGATTTTGTTGTATAAAGCCATGGCTTTATCACGGCTGCCATTCACATGCGCCAACACACCTGCAATCACGCTGGGCAAAGCCAAATTAACGGCTTTTTCGGCAGCAAGATGGTTTTCGCCTCTGGCAGCTAAATGGCGTTTCAAAATGTCGCCTAACTGATTGTGCAATAAAGTGCTTAATTCTGTGGACATGTGTCGCTCCGTTATCAATCTAATTAAAATGAAAATTTGATTATACCGTATAATTAATTGTATTCACGATACAAAATGATGTGTGTTTTCAAAAAAGTTGTAAAAAAGTCATTTTCAGGCTGCCTGAAATAGGGCGCAATCGTGATTCGTGCCACAGGTTTTAAGCGTGGGTGCGGCGGCAAGACGCCGCGTTCTGGCGATTTCAGGCTGCCTGAACGATTAAAATCTTATGTGAAAGGTAAATTTGTTTAATCAATTTGCTTGCCATATTGTGCAATATATCGCCAATCATGTAATATTAACTGTCTTTATTTTTTCAACTGAAAACACAATATATCAAGGTATTCATTATGCAAACTTTTTTGAAAAAATTACCATTCACTTTGCTGGTGGCAATGTCTTTGAGCGCGTGTATTACGATTAATACGCCATCGGTTGGTACGTCATCTAGTGGTTCGGCTGGTAGTGCGCCTGTGGTGTCGGGCAATCAGGTGGGTTATCGTCCAGCCAGCACGCATTGGGCTGATGTGGCAAAAATTAAGCAAGAGGCTCAACGTTTGGCAAATGAAGTGGGCGCAGGCAAAATCACGAAAGTTCAGGCTGCACAGTATTTGAATCGTTATCGTTTGAATTTGGTGGGCAGCAATCAAATCGATGATAATATGTATGAAGTGTATCAAAAAGCAGCTTTGGATAGCCAACGCGGTGTGATTACGCAAGAGCAATCTAAACAAGCCATTACCAACGCATTATTAGGTTGGAAACAACGCTGGAATGTGATGAGTAATAAGCCTGCTAATCCTGCGTTTACCAATTTCTTATTGGAAGCGATGGGTTTGGAGCCGTTAAAATAATGCCACATTAGGTGGTTATATGGGAGGTCTTGTACAAAAGTCATTTGCCTTTTAGTGATAATTTGGTACAATGCTTCTATTGCATTTGATTGCACACGCAAGCCGCTCTTTTGAGTGGCTTGCCTTTCTTTTTGTTTAATTTTTGTTTATTTTGAAACCCGATTGGTTGTGAAATATGCCAGTCGGGAAATTTTCTACTTAAATTTTCACAAGATATTTTTTCAGGCTGCCTGAAAATAAATTGGGAAACATCACAGGTAGAATTTTGGAGAACTGATTGTTATGAAAAAAATCCCTTTAACCATTCACGGCGCAGAATTACTGAAAAATGAATTGCAGCATTTGAAAAGCGTGGCTCGTCCTGAAATCATTGCAGCGATTGCGGAAGCGCGTTCACACGGCGATTTGTCGGAAAATGCGGAATATGAGTCTGCGAAAGAGCGTCAAGGTTTTATTGAAGGACGCATTGCGGAATTGGAAAGTAAATTATCTCATGCTCAAATCATCAATCCTACGGAAATCCACGCAGAAGGCAAAATTGTGTTCGGTGCCACAGTAACGGTGTTGGATTTGGAAACGGATGATGAAACCACTTATCAAATTGTGGGCGATGATGAGGCAGATATTAAATTGTTTAAAATTTCGGTTAGCTCACCGATTGCTCGCGCGATGATTGGTAAGGAAGAGGGTGATGTGGCAGAAGTTCACGCGCCAAGCGGTATGCGCGAATATGAAATTTTAAATGTACAATATATTTAATTGATAAAACAAAATACCCATTTCAGGCTGCTTGAAATGGGTATTTTTAACGCAGAAGTGGGCGATTTTTGGTGCAAAAGCAAGTACAATAATGAAATGTCATTAGCCCCTAATGCTCAATCAATAAGTATCATCACCAGATTTTTTCTGAATAAACTCAATTTTGTAACCATCAGGGTCTTCCACAAAAGCAATCACGGTGGTGCCATGTTTCATCGGGCCCGCCTCGCGTACCACTTTACCGCCTTTGGCGCGAACCGCATCGCAAGCCGCATAAGCATCGTCCACTTCAATCGCAATATGCCCAAAGCCCGTACCCAAATCATAAGCAGGCGTATCCCAGTTATGAGTTAATTCCAAAACAGTGGTGTCGCTTTCTTCACCATAACCCACAAAGGCTAATGTGAATTTACCATCAGGATAATCTTTACGGCGCAACAATTTCATTCCCAAAACTTCTGTATAAAAATTCAATGATTTATCCAAATCGCCAACGCGTAACATGGTGTGCAATAATCGCATGATAAGATTCCTTTACCGAAATTGATTAGAAAATGGTATTCTAACACAAGTAAATACCCTAAAATTGAGTGGAGCGCGTTTTCAGGCTGCCTGAAATGCGCACTCAATCAAAATTTGATGACAAGGAAACACCTATGAAACATGCCAAAATCCTCGGTACAGGCAGCTACTTGCCTGCCAATCGTGTGAGCAATCATGATTTATCGCAACGCATTGATACCTCTGACGAATGGATTACCACACGCACAGGCATCAAAGCTCGCCACATCGCCGCCGAACATGAAAAAACCAGCGATTTAGCGGCTGAAGCAGCACGTCGTGCCATTGCCGCTTCCCACATTGACCCAGAACAAATTGATTTAATCATTGTTGCCACCACCACACCCGATATGCAATTTCCCTCTTGTGCCACCATGGTACAACAAAAATTGGGATTAACAGGTTGCCCTGCATTTGACGTACAAGCCGTTTGTGCTGGTTTTATGTATGCGCTGGCAACTGCCAATATGTACATTAAAGGCGGTATGGCAAATCACGTTTTAGTGATTGGTGCAGATATTTTCAGTCGCATTTTGGATTGGAATGACCGAGGCACTTGTGTTTTATTTGGCGATGGTGCAGGTGCGCTGGTGTTGGCAGCATCGGAAGAGCAAGGCATCATCCACAGCCGTTTGCATGCCGATGGCAACTACCTAGATTTGCTCCAAGTACCTGCACAAATGGCAGATGGCGTGGTACAAGGTTCACCTTTTGTCAAAATGGACGGACAAGGCGTGTTCAAATTTGCAGTAAAACAACTGGCAGCAGTTGCCGAAGAAGTGTTAAGCGAGGCGAATTATCAACCCGACCAAATTGACTGGCTGATTCCCCACCAAGCCAACCGTCGCATCATTGAAGCCACCGCCAAACACCTCAATTTAAGCATGGACAAAGTCATCTTAACCGTAGCAGAACATGCCAACACATCCGCCGCCTCCATTCCCCTTGCATTGGACGAAGGCATTCGTGATGGACGCATTCAACGCGGACAACATTTACTATTAGAAGGCATTGGTGGCGGTTTTACTTGGGGCGCGGTATTGATTCGATATTGATGAATGGAACGATTCAATTTTCAGGCTGCCTGACAGAACGCGATAAAAAATGGAGCGGCGACGGCTCGTCGCCATTTTTCAAATATCCCATCAATTTCATTTTGATGAAATTCAGTAAATTGGCGACGAGCCGTCGCCGCTCCATGTGGTGCTATTTAAATTTTGCCATATACCCCAAAGCAGCCTGAAATTTGCCAGAACGCGGCGTCTTGCCGCCGCACCCACGCTTTTAGGTGGGTGGCACACAACGGCACGTTCTCCAAAAAATCAGCATGGATTGACCACACACCAACCAATCCATGGCATTCTTTGCCAAAAACAAACACTCTCTACACAATCCCCATCATTTCACAAATTTGCATGATGTCAAAATCAGCTTAAATCCCCACTCTAAAATTTCCCATTTTCAGGCAGCCTGAAATATAATAAGCCTTTTCCCCGTAACTACATAAGAGTCAAAACCATGCCTCAAACCAATCTGACCTTCCAAGAATACGAATACGCGATGCCACAACTGAGTTCGGAAAAAATCCGCCAATCCATCGTGTACAAACTCATCTTCATTTTGGGCGTTGACCCCAAAGATGCCACCCCTGAAAACTGGCTCAACGCAGCCATGTTTGCCGCGCGTGATTTGATGACCGAAAGCTTTTTGCATACCCGCCGCGCCCACGAAAGCAAGAAAAAACGCATGGTGTACTACCTTTCAATGGAATTTTTGATGGGTCGTGCCTTTACCAACGCATTGATTAACCAAAACCTATACGAACCATTTGAAAAAGCCTTTGCCGAATTAGGTTTAAATTTAGGCGAAATCAGCGAATACGAAGCCGACCCTGGATTGGGTAATGGCGGCTTGGGTCGCTTGGCGGCGTGTTTCTTGGATTCATTGGCAACCTTGCGTATTCCTGCTATGGGCTACGGCATTCGCTACCAATACGGCATGTTTACCCAAGAAATCATTGACGGACAACAAGTTGAAAAACCCGATTTGTGGCTAGACAACGATATGGCATGGCAATTTAGCCGCCCACACAAACGTTTCCCCGTATCATTTGGCGGACATTGCTACAGCGAAGGCGACAAAATGGTATGGCAACCCGAGGAACAAATCAACGCCATTGCCTACGACGAAATCATCCCAGGCTTTGGCGCACAAATTGCCAATCCATTGCGTTTGTGGACAGCACATACAGGCGATTTGTTTGATTTGAACGACTTTAACCGTGGCGACTACTTCGCTGCCATGGCAAAACAAACCAGCAACGACAACATCGCCCGCGTGTTATACCCCAACGATGCCACCGATGCAGGTCGTGAATTGCGCTTAAAACAAGAATATTTCTTGGTTTCCGCATCGGTACAAGACATTGTGGCTCGCCATTTGTGTCGTTTCCCAGACGTGAAAACATTGGGTAATGAAGTTGCCATTCACTTGAATGACACCCACCCTGTATTAGCCATTCCCGAATTGATGCGAATTTTGATTGATGAACACCATTTATCATTTGAAGAATCATGGGAAATTTGCCAAAAAGTCTTCTCATACACCAACCACACTTTGATGCAAGAAGCCTTGGAAACATGGCCAGTTGGCTTGATGCAACGCCTGTTGCCACGCCATATGGATATTATTTACCGCATCAATGACGTCTTCTTGCGTGGCGTGAAAATGCTGGGTTATGACGATGAATTTGTGAGCCGCGTGTCGATTATCCAAGAAGGTCAAGACCGCCGTGTTCGCATGGGATGGTTGGCAGTGATTGCATCGCACAAAGTAAACGGCGTGGCAAAAATCCACTCTGATTTGATGACCACATCTATTTTTGCTGATTTTGCCCAATTATTCCCAAATCGCTTTACCAATGTAACCAATGGTGTAACACCACGCCGTTGGATTGCGGTTGCCAACCCACCATTGGCGACCTTATTGGACAAATATTTGGAAACCAAAGCATGGCGCACCCATTTGGATAAATTGGTTAAATTAAACGAATTTGCCAAAGACAGCAAAGTGCAACAAGAATTTGCAGAAGTGAAACGCGCTGCGAAAGTTCGTTTGGCAGATTATGTTCAACACACTTTGGGTGTTACCATCAATCCAGATGCCTTGTTTGATGTGCAAATCAAACGCATTCACGCTTACAAACGCCAATCTTTGAATGTGTTGCACATTGTGCATCGCTATTTCCAAATTTTGGATAATCCAAATGCGGATTGGCAACCACGCGTGTTTATTTTGGCAGGTAAAGCCGCATCATCTTATGTGGAAGCCAAACAAACCATTCGTTTAATCAATGACATTGCCAATGTGATTAATCACGACAGCCGCATCCGCGATTTGATTAAAGTGGTGTTTATCCCGAATTACAGCGTGAGCTTGGCGCAAATCATCATTCCTGCGGCGGATTTGTCAGAGCAAATCTCGTTGGCAGGTACGGAAGCATCAGGCACGGGCAACATGAAATTTGCCTTGAATGGCGCATTGACCATTGGTACATTGGACGGCGCGAATGTGGAAATCCACGACCACGTGGGCAATGAACACATCTTTATTTTTGGTAACACGGTTGAGCAAGTAGATGAATTGAAAGCGCGTGGTTACAATCCGTATGAATTTATTGATAACGACCACGATTTGCGCCGTGTGGTACAAGCGATTTCCCAAGGGCATTTCTCGCATGATGAACCAATGCGTTACAATCAATTAATGCACAATGGCGACCATTATCAACGTTATGCTGATTTCCGCGCTTATGTGGACGCGCAAGCGAAAGTGGATGCACATTACCGCAATCAAGCGGCATGGCGTGAATCTGCCATCATCAATATTGCCAATATGGGCTATTTCTCTTCAGACCGTTCGATTGAAGATTATTGCCGCGATATTTGGTATATTGAGCCGATGTCAGAAGCGGATTTGCCGAATAATGGTCGTGGTTAATTTGATTTAAAATCAGATTGTTAAAATAAACAGGCTGCCTGAAAAGAGATGGTTATTTTCAGGCAGCCTGTTTGGGTAAATTAAATTATAAAAATGGAATTTTAAAAACGCGAAAACCAAATTTCTGCACATTCATATCATTAAATTCAATAAAACGGCATAACATATTAAAATTGGCAACATTTCGCAATTTGGTTTTGCTAAATGCCAATCGTTTGATGCCACCTTTGCCATTTTTTTCAAATAAGCGCACATAGCCATTATGAATGGATAATTGCCCAATATCGCTACGCAATAAATATTTACCACCCACCACCACATGATTGCGGCTCAACTGCACATCGCCAAATGACAACACTTCGCCAGCATCAAACAGTTGATTTAACATATACATACTGTTTTTGTAAATGTATTCTTCAATCACATTAATCACATCTTGGTTGCGATTAAAATTGGATGAAATTTTGTAATGTTGTCCGTCATTGTCAATGAAAATGGTGATGTGCGGCAGCAATCGCCACGATAAAAAACCAATACACCAACGGCGTACAAAAATTTGCATAAATTCATTAAAGAAAATCACATTGGTTTTGGCAAACAAGCGTTTATGTACAATGCCATTTTCATACACAATCACGCGCGACCATAAAAAATCCAATAACAAATACAGGGTAATCACGCCCAAAACCGCGCCACCAATCATTTCATTTACCGTAATGCTTTGGCGCGATGGAAAGACCAATATCAATGCAGGAATCAGCACCAACGCCGTCCAACAACCAAATCGTATGGGCGATTTGCGTGATTTAAACAGTAATTCACCTAATTGTTCGGGGACTTTCATAATGTTTCTGCCTTTTAAATGGAAATGATAAATGTGATATTCAGGCTTTGAGTACATGACCAAAAATCTATTTTAGGGTTGCATCTTAAAAAATCAAATTTCAGGCTGCCTGAAATCAATCAAATCAAAGGGCATATCGTGCGAAACAATATGCCCTAAAATGTCATAATAAGATTAGTTTACGGCAAGCATTTTGCCGTTTCAAGTTTTTCAGGCAGCCTGAAAAGCTATTCTTCCGTATCCCACTGATTTTCAGGGAAAACAAGCGATGCGACAATTCCAGCCGTCAGCACCAACACCACGACCACCAAAGACGCATTCGGCGAAATCTGCCAGCCGTGATGGAAAATATGATTACTCGCCGATAACAGTAATTTAAATGAAATAAAATACAATAAAATTACTACCGCCGCTTCCAAATGCACCAAATAAGCGCGTAACGCTTCCAGCACAAAATACATCGTCCGCAAACCCAAAATGGCAAAAATCATCGCGCTGTACACAATCAACGGCTCACGCGATACCGCAATCACCGCAGGCACGCTGTCAAACGCAAACATCACATCGGTTAATTCAATCACCGCCAAACATAAAAATAATGGCGTTGCCACCCACGCATTTTGTCCCAAACGGCGTGGACGGCTTAATTTGGTGCGTTTCACATCTTCGCCAGCCAATTCTAGTTTCACATCGGGGTGGGCGGCTCTGGCAGCTTTTAAGGTTTCGCCGCGCAAGAAAAAATGGCTGCCATATAATTTGGGAAACACGGGGAAAATTTTGTGTACCCAGCGATAGGCAATGTGATTGGAATAATCTTCCGTGTGTTCCGCGTCTTCATCTTGCATCATAAAATAGCCTGACGCTGCCACCGCCGCCGCAAACAGCAATTCCATATACGGGCTAATAGACATCAAGCCCACGCCCAATAATACAAAAATCAAACGGAATACAATCGCGCCAATAATCCCCCAATACAACACGCGATGGCGCAAA
>JBHARQ010000278.1:0-12658 GCA_041831015.1 Simonsiella sp.
TTTAAGCGCAAAAGTCTAGCGATTTATGCCTAAATTGCGACAAATTCGCGTAAAAAGTCATTTACACAAGACGCGAAATTCGCTTGTAGATTGATTGTATTAGAATTTCTATTCTATGAATTTTTAGTGGTCGTTGATTATGCAACAGAAAATTTTTCAGGCTGCCTTTCGGTACACGACAAAAATAACAACTTCGTCATTCCCGCGAAGGCGGGAATCCATTTATCAATTTAAGAAAATGATTTTAAATAAAAGTTTGTGTTGATTGAACTTGGATTCCCGCCTTCGCGAGAATGACGGCATATTCACTTTCAGGCAGCCTGAAAGGACTACGCGTCCAGCGAAATCAAAACTACGGAGAACGAAACCACAACGCGCCACAAACCCAAAAGCGTGGTGCGCGGCAAGACGCGCGTTCCCGTCAAAATATCGGGAATTTGTTGTTCAGGCAGCCTGAAATCCTTGTCTTTTATGTTAAAATCATATGGCTTTTTGATAACCACTTTGTGAAGTGAAAAACGATGAACCAAGACAAAATTTTGATTTTAGACTTCGGCTCGCAAGTGACGCAACTGATTGCGCGTCGTGTGCGTGAAGCGCATGTGTATTGCGAATTGCACCCTTATGATATGTCGTTGGACGACATCAAAGCCTTTAATCCAAAAGGGATTATTTTATCGGGCGGCCCTAATTCGGTGTATGAATCGGATTATCAAGCCGATACGGGTTTGTTTGATTTGGGCGTGCCTGTATTGGGGATTTGCTACGGTATGCAGTTTATGGCGTACCATTTGGGTGGCGAAGTGCAAGCGGGCGACCAACGTGAATTTGGTTACGCGCAAGTCAAAACCATTGACAGTGAATTAACACGCGATATTTTTGATAATCAACCCAATACGCTGGACGTGTGGATGAGTCATGGCGATAAGGTGTCTAAATTGCCAACAGGTTTTGCGGTGATTGGCGACACGCCGTCTTGCCCGATTGCGATGATGGAACACGCGGAAAAGCAATTCTACGGCATTCAATTCCACCCAGAAGTGACGCATACAAAACAAGGTCGTGCGTTGTTAAATCGTTTTGTGTTGGATATTTGTGGCGCGAAACCGTCTTGGACGATGCCAAACTACATTGATGAAGCGGTAGCGAAAATTCGCGCCCAAGTAGGTAATGATGAAGTGATTTTGGGTTTGTCGGGCGGTGTGGATTCTAGCGTGGCGGCGGCGTTGATTCATCGCGCGATTGGCGACCAATTAACGTGTGTGTTTGTAGACCATGGCTTGTTGCGTTTGAATGAAGCGGAAAATGTGATGAATATGTTCGCGCGAAATTTGGGCGTGAAAGTGATTCATGTGGACGCTTCCGAGCAATTTATGGCGAAATTGGCTGACGTAACCGACCCCGAGAAAAAACGCAAAATCATTGGCGCGGAGTTTATTGAAGTATTTGACGCGGAAGAGAAAAAATTAACCAATGCCAAATGGTTGGCGCAAGGCACGATTTATCCTGATGTGATTGAGTCGGCAGGCGCGAAAACGAATAAGGCGCATGCGATTAAGTCGCATCACAATGTGGGCGGGCTGCCTGAAAATATGAAGTTGAAATTGCTTGAACCGTTGCGCGATTTGTTCAAAGACGAAGTGCGTGAATTGGGTGTGGCGTTGGGTTTACCGCGTGAGATGGTGTATCGTCATCCGTTCCCTGGTCCAGGTTTGGGCGTGCGTATTTTGGGCGAAGTGAAACGTGAATACGCGGATTTGTTGCGCCGTGCCGATGATATTTTCATTGAAGAATTACGCGCGGCAACCGATGAAAACGGTACGTCTTGGTATGATTTGACCAGTCAAGCGTTTGCGGTGTTCTTGCCTGTGAAGTCGGTGGGCGTGATGGGCGATGGTCGCACTTACGATTATGCGGTGGCGTTGCGTGCGGTCGTTACCAGCGATTTTATGACGGCGCATTGGGCGGAATTGCCGTATTCGCTGTTGGGTAAAGTATCCAATCGCATTATCAACGAAGTGCGTGGCATTAACCGCGTGGTGTATGATGTGAGCGGTAAACCGCCTGCCACGATTGAGTGGGAGTAATCGCCAGTAGTTTTGGCTTATTTTTCATTGCATGATTTTAGAAAAGCCCATAATTTTATGGGCTTTTTTGTCGTTTGCTAAAATTGAAATATCTATTAACTCAAATAATTTTACGGTACTAATGACGGTATTGTGTATCACATTTCACATCATTAGTTTAATCTTCCAAAGGCTCATCAGATTTCGTATCCCCTTGCGCATGAAACCCCGCTTTCAATACCGCCATGGGCGTGGGCGTTTGCTCTTCGGGCAAAATGCGGATTTCGCGTTGTGGATAAGGAAATTCGATGCCTTCTTCATTGAATCGCGTCCAAATGGTCATCAAAATCGCGGAAAATAAGCCCAAAAAGCCATTTTCTGGGTCGCGTACCCAAAAGCCGACGCGCAAATCAATGCCACTTTCGCCAAAGCCAATCAAAAATGCGCTTGGCTCGCCTTCCACACGCTCTTGTGTGGCGGCGGCTTCTTTTAAAATGCGCAATGCCAAAGTCAAATCGGTGTGATACGCCACTTGGATATTCAGGCTTTGATACAAGGCTTTGCCTGTATAGGATTCGTTAATCACGGTGCTGGTTACAAAAGTTTCATTGGGAATCAAGGCTTCTTGTCCGCCTGAACTGCGTAAAACGACAAAACGTGATGTAATTTCAGTTACATAGCCCGTAAAATTATTCACAGTTAAGCGGTCGCCAGGGCGTACAGAGCGGTCAGCAAGGATAATAAACCCCGATACATAATTACTGGCAATTTTCTGCAAACCAAAGCCCAAACCCACACCCAAAGCCCCACCAAATACCGACAACACCGTCAAATCAATGCCCACCAAAGGCAAGGCAATCAATACCGCCAAAATCATCAATACCGTTTTGATGATTTTGCTTAATACAATCCGTAGGTTAATATCCAAGTGCGTGCTGGACATGATTTGCGTATTGACCCATTTTGCCAACCACATCATCAAAATCATGATGATGCCAACCCACAACAAGCCCGTGAGTAAAGTAAACAAACTCAATTTGCTTGAACCCACGCTAAATTGAAGCGATTTCATCCAGCCAATAATCAAATCATCAATGCCCGACACCCACAGCAAAAAATACACCCATAGAAACGCCGCCGAACTGCGTTCCAAGCCATTGCTCAAGCGATGATTGGGCAAGGCAAAATTGAGTAATGCCAAGACAATCCGTATCATCATCATCCAGTTCGCCGCAAACACGAACAGGCGCAACCACACCGCAGGCAAACCCAATATATCCCACACCAATAAGCTAATCGCCCCACTGATAACCATCAGCACAGGAAACAACAAGCGTTCCGCCATGTGTCGCGTAAATAAACGCGGAATTTGCTGTATTTTCTGTTTCATCGGACGGCATTCGGACACATACAACATCGCCCCAGCCAATACCAACACCAAAACCAATTCCACCCAGCCCGAAGTTTGCTTAAAACTGCGTTGCAATAATTGCGCGGCAAATTCATCACGCGCAAATAGGGTTCGGAGTGCATCTAAAAATTCAGTAAAATGTGTCATGATGAATCCATTTTGATAGGTAAACGCTGGTGTTCATGCCACCACTCAACAGCGTGGCGAGCAAGACGTTGCGTTTTGATATGAAAATAATGGGATAAAAATAGGATATTACTGTTTGAAGTTGCAGCCAATCTGATTTAAATCAGTTAAAATGCACATTCTCTCACAACTAATGATATAGAAAGAACAATGATGAGTATTCTATCCGAAGTGAAAAATTTAGGACAACAAATTTGGTTGGATAATTTGTCGCGCAGCTTGGTGCAAAGCGGTGAATTGGCAAAGATGTTGGAACAGGGGGTGTGTGGCGTAACGTCTAATCCTGCCATTTTCCAAAAGGCATTTTCGGGCGATGCGCTCTATACGCCTGAAATTGAAAAGTTAAAAGCGCAAGGTTTGGGCGCGAAAGAGATTTATGAGACGTTGGCGGTGGCTGATGTTCAGGCTGCCTGCGATGTGTGTCGCGCGGAATTTGACCGCACAGGCGGTAAAACGGGTTTTGTGAGCTTGGAAGTGTCGCCTGAATGGTCGCGCGATGCGGCTGGCACGGTGGCAGAAGCGAAACGTTTGCATGCCGCTATTAATCGCCCCAATGTGATGATTAAAGTGCCTGCAACTGATGAAGGTTTGGTGGCTTTGACGGAATTGGTGGCGGCGGGAATTTGTGTGAATTTGACGTTGTTGTTCTCGCGTGAGCAGACGTTGAAGGCATATCAGGCTTATGCTGATGGGATTGAACAGCGTTTGGCAAATCAGCAAGATGTTGGACACATTCAAGTGGTTGCCAGCTTTTTTATTTCGCGCGTGGACAATGCGTTGGACAGCACATTGCCTGAACATTTGCAAGGTAAGATTGCGATTTCGTTGGCAAAAGCGGCATATTTTGATTGGTTGAATTATTTCCACTCAATTTATTTCTCAACTTTGTTGGCGCAAGGTGCGAATAAGGTGTCGTTGTTGTGGGCATCTACGGGCGTGAAAAATCCTGCGTATCCTGATACGTTGTATGTGGATAGTTTGATTGGTGAACATACGGTGAATACGGTACCTGATGCGACATTGGCGGCGTTTATTGACCACGGCACGGCTGCCAGCACGTTGTCTGATAATACGGACACGGCGTTGGAACACATTGTGGAAGTGGAAAAATTGGGCATTGATTTGGAAACGTTGGCAACGCGTTTGCAAGACGATGGCTTGAAACAATTTGAAGAGGCATTTGCGAAATTATTGGCACCATTGGCTTAATTTAATGGTATCGATTTATTTTCAGGCAGCCTGAAACCATTTTGCAACACAAAACAGGCGGATTTTTTAATCCGCCTATTTTTTGATTGTGAAATGGCGTGTATTATGTAAATATTTTTCATTTCACAATTGCATCTTTTCGGCATTTCAACTTTCTTGATAAAGACCACGCCTATGTTTAAATTAACCAAGCATTATTTTGATAATATTGATACACACGGTAATCTCGTGATGGCTTATGCTGCGGAATTGTCAGTATTTGGGGTAACCATTCCTTATTCATCGGTGGTCATGCTGAATGAACAGGGGGAATGGCAAGAACACGGGCATTTAAAGCGTGCTGAATTACACCATCAAATGGGCGGTCGCGGTTTTCAGCAAACTGAATTACACGCGCATGGCGAATGGCGTAGCTTGTCGAATGCGTTAGAACCTGTTGAATTATTTAATGTAAAAGGCAAAAAGGACAAGGTTAAATCCGTTACTTGGCATGCACACACGCCGTTGGCAAAATGTGAATTTACGCATTCCGATGGCACCATCAAAGGTTTGGGTTATGCCGAAACATTGACCATGAATATTGAGCCGTGGTTATTGCCTTTGAGTGAATTGTATTGGGGGCGATTTTTGTCGCCGACTCATAATGTGATTTGGTTGGAATGGCGTGGTGAGCAGCCGATTCGTTTCCTGTTTCACGATGGTATGCTGCAAGATGATTTTGAATTTTCTAATCATACAATTAATTATGAATTTGGAGAAATTGTGTTGCGTAATACGCAGGTGATTAAAGATGAGCCTTTGGTGAATTTGGCGCAACGTTTTCCGATGGTCAGCAAATTATTTAAAAAAGAATTTTTGCAAACGCGGGAACAGAAATTTCTCAGTCGTGGCACATTAACCTTACACGATGGTACACCATGCGAAGGTTTTGCATTGTATGAACGTGTGTTGTGGAAACCTGTGCTGAAATAAAATGAAAATGATTTTTCAGGCAGCCTGAAATGATGGGACAAAATAATGGAATCCTTATTAAATCAAATTAAATGGGATAAAGACGGCTTGGTTTGTGCCATCGCGCAGGATTGGCAAACCAAGCGTGTGTTGATGGTGGCTTATATGAATGCCGAAGCCTTGCAACAGACTGCTGAAACGGGTTTTGCTCATTACTACAGCCGCTCGCGCCAAAAGCAATGGCAAAAAGGTGAAGAATCAGGGCATGTGCAAAAAGTCCATGAATTGCGCCTTGATTGTGATGGCGATGCGGTGATTATGTTGATTGAGCAAGTGGGCGGTATCGCTTGCCACACGGGGCGCGAAAGCTGTTTCTATCGCGTGTGGGAACAGGGTGAATGGGTGGTGAAAGACGCTGTTTTGAAAGATGAAGCAGATATTTATGGCAAAGGCGCAAATAGTTAAATTTTGTTTGCAATCTGTTTTATGAAGTGCGATGAGTACGGCTGCCACAAACCAAAGAGTGGGTGTGGCGGCGATACGCCACGTTCCCAGCATATTTCAAGTAA
The DNA here is from genome assembly GCA_041831015.1 of Simonsiella sp. Lineage (GTDB taxonomy): Bacteria > Pseudomonadota > Gammaproteobacteria > Burkholderiales > Neisseriaceae > Simonsiella. The sequence goes on from JBHARQ010000278.1 coordinate 6,393, forward strand.
CCTATGATGTTTAATCCCAATCTTGTGCGACCAAACGTAGGGTAACGCCTTGTTTGGTGGTTAAAATAAGGAAATGTCCTTCTACGCGATAGGATTTGGCTTGATAAATTAAATGTTGGAGGTGTTCTGCCAATGCGGTTTCTTGTTGGCAAAATGGGTTGTTATTGAATGTTTGGGCGCGAAAATGCCCATTTTCCATTTGAACTCGCAAATCAAAATGATGGCAACCCACATGAATCACGGCATGAGGCAATTGGGTTAAATCCAAACGCGCTTGGGATTGCACCAAGCGTTCAAATGGAATGGAGGGGACTTCTTTGAGCATCCACACCCGTTTTAATAAGGGGTCGTTTGGGGTGGTGGACAAGGTTTCGGTGGGGGCATTGGCGCAGCAACCTTGCAGAAAAATCAAGGCTGTATAAAGTAATTTATCGTTTGGCATGATGTGATTCCAAATAAGTAATATGATGATTGTAAACTAATATGGTGTGTGTTCATCTAGATTTCAATCAAAAAGAAAGCTGTTTTGAAATGGATTGATTTCAAAACAGCTTTTTGATTTATGATGCCTCGCTACCGCCTACCGTCAAACCTGCATCAATGCGTAAAGTCGGTTGCCCCACGCCCACAGGTACGCTTTGACCATCTTTGCCGCACACACCCACGCCTGTATCCAACGCGGTGTCGTTGCCAATCATGGAAACGTGTTTCAATACTTCCGAACCGCTACCGATAATGGTCGCGCCTTTGACAGGATATTGCAATTTGCCTTTCTCCACCCACCACGCCTCACTTGCGCTGAAGACAAATTTACCGCTCGTGATGTCCACTTGTCCACCACCAAAATTAACCGCATAAATGCCTTTGTCAATGCTTTCAATGATTTCTTGTGGGTCGTGCGTGCCGTTTTCCATAAAAGTATTGGTCATGCGTGGCATGACAACCGATGAATAGCTTTCACGTCTGCCGTTGCCTGTTACGTTCACGCCCATCAAACGCGCATTGATTTCATCTTGCATATAGCCTGTCAAAATGCCGTCTTCAATCAATACGGTGCGTCCTGTCGGGTTGCCTTCATCGTCCAAATTCAGGCTGCCGCGTCGGTCGGGAATATTGCCTTGGTCAATCACGGTTACACCTTTGGCAGCAACGCGTTCGCCAATTTTATTGGAAAACACGCTGGTTTGCTTGCGATTGAAATCGCCTTCCAAACCATGTCCCACCGCCTCATGCAGCAATACTCCGGGCCAACCATTACCCAACACCACTGTCATCGCGCCAGCAGGTGCAGGACGCGATTCTAAATTAATCAAAGCCTGTTTGACCGCATGATTCACATATTCTTGAATTTTCGCATCAGAAAAATATGCCAAATCCACACGACCGCCACCACCTGCGCTGCCTTGTTCGCGGCGTTCGCCTTGTTTGGCAATCACGGTCAAACTTAAACGTACCAAAGGGCGAATGTCGGCAGCGTGTTTACCGTCCAATCGGGCGATGTACACCATATCGTGTTCACAAGTCAAACCTGCCATCACTTGCACAATGCGCGGGTCGGCGGCTTTGGCGAGTTGCTCCACTTTTTGCAATAACGCCACTTTTTCCGCAGAATGCAGTGTCGCAATCGGATTGAATGCACCGTGAATATTTGGCGTGGCAATCGGGCTGGGGACACGAATCGGTGCGCTGTTGCCCGATGCGCCAATCACGCGTACCGTGTCGGCGGCGCGGCTAATCGCATCGGCGGTTAAACTGTCGGCATACGCAAACGCCGTTTTTTCGCCCGACACCGCACGTACGCCCACGCCTTGGTCAATTTGAAAACTGCCAGATTTGACAATGCCTTCATCTAAATGCCAACTTTCAAAAGCCGTGCGTTGGCAGTAAATATCAGCATAATCAACATGATGTGCGCCAATATGCGCGAGTGATTTTGCCAATTCATCGGCGGAAAGCTGATTGGCGTGTAATAAATCTTGAGTAACCGTTTGAAAAATCGTTTGCATGGTGTGAAAATAAAGTTCAGGCAGCCTGAAACTGATTGTTATTTAAGGAAAGCCCATTATAACAGATAACCGCTTTCAGGCAGCCTGAAACAACGTTCCGCAAACCCCCAAACAGATGCTGTTGATTGCCAGAACGCGGCGTCTTGCCGCCGCAGCCACGCTTTTTAGGTAAGTGGCACGAATACGTCCGCATTTCATCGCAACGAGGTAGCGTGGGCTTTGACCACGATGAACCCACGCCATTTTCAGGCTGCCTGTCATCGTGGGCAAAGCCCACGCTACCATTTTTTCTACGGAGAACGCACCGTTCCGCACCACCAGCCTAAAAGCGTGGGTGCGGCGGCAAGACGCCGCGTTCACGAAAAAAATACCAACTTGATTATTTTGCAGCAGATGCCGCGCTTGCCGATGCAGCCGAATCGGATTGATTACCAAACCATTTTTGTTCAATTTTGGCATAAGTGCCATCATTGCGAATTTGGCTCAGACCTTTGTTAATCGCTTCGCGCAAGCCATCGTTGCGCCCTTTGCGGAAGGCAAAACCGTATTGTTCTTTCACAAAAGTGGGGTCAACCAAGGTATATAATTTGGCTTTGGGATTTTGTGCCACATAATAACCCACGACGCTGCTATCGCCCACCACGGCATCCACGCCACCGCTTTCTAACTCTTTGAATGCCAAAGGCATATTTTCAAAACGTTTGATATTGGGGCTTTCTTTGCCTTGCAAATTTTGTAAAATTAAATCGCCTGATGTGGCAGATTGTACTGATGCGGTGCGCGTTTTCAAATCGGCAAAATTTTTGATTTGGTCGCGGTTGCGCTCGGTAGTAACAATCATTTGGGTGGCTTCAAAATAGGGGTCGGAGAAGTCAAGCTGCTGTTTTCGCTCATCATTAATGGTAATACTTGCCAGCGCAATGTCGCTGTCGCCTTTGCCAACGTGGGCAAACAAGCCTTCAAATGGGGTGTTCACAAATTCTAATTTGACTTTTTGTGATTGTGCCGCCGCATCCAAAATGTCGTGTGAGAAACCCACCACTTTGTCATTTTCCATATATTCCATGGGTGCGTAGCTGGCATCGGTTGCCACAATATAGGTTTTATTGATATCCAACGCGGGGGCGGCACCTGATGCGCTGGCTGCTGGTGCTGCCGCTTTTTCGCCGCCACATGCTGCCAACATCAATGCTACACTTGAAATTAAAATGGTGCGAGTAAACATATTTCTATTATCCTTATCAAATCAATGTATTGAATTTAATTATCTCAATTATGATGAGTAAAATGGGGGTAATCAAAAGGCTGCCTGAAAACAAACATGGTGAAATTTGTTTTTCAGGCAGCCTTTTCATTCATCAAATTAACGCAATACCACTTCTACGCGGCGGCTGTCGCTGCTTTCCGCTGTGGGGTTGCTCACTTCAATGCTGCTGTCTGGAATGCCAGCCGCCAATAATACACTGCGTACTGCCAACGCACGGTCACGCGCCAAACGCTCATTGGATTCTACGTTTGAGTAAGTCAAAATCACGACTTTTTTACCTGCTTTCGCGCCTTCTACGGTAGATTTCAGGGATTCCAAAGTATTCGCAGTTACATCTGCTTTACCCGTAGCGAAATAGAAGCGTACCACGCCATTTTCTTCTACCACTTTGCTTTCAGCTTGGATGGCATTTTCTTTGGCTAAAATTTTGTCTGCTGGGCTAGGTGTAGATGTTGCAGAGGCTGCTACTGGACTTTGCACAATTGTTGGTTCTACCAATTGAGTTGCTTGAGCAGCAGACGCTGCTGCGCTGGCTGGTACAATTGGATGAACCACATCCGATGCCACACCGATATGCGATGCTACTGCCGCAATGGCTGGTTCTTCATCAGAAGGAGCTTCCATGCCTTGTACTTGCACATCAGAATTTTGTGCGGCAATGCTGGCAGCGTGAGCTTCGCTGGTGGGAATGCTGCTTGGGCTTTGTTCTGCCACTTGAGCCACGCCTGACGCAGCTTGTGCGCCATTGCTTTCTTTATAATCTGTATAAATTGCCAAGCCGACCACGCCGATTGCCGTCAGTGCAGCCGCGCCCAAACCTACCCATAAGCCAACGCGTTCGCCTTTGTTATTTGTTGCAACATTGCTGTTTGAATTTTTTTCTGTGTTCATATTCAAGAGTTCCTGATGAATAGATTGAGTTAATTGGAAATTCAGTAGAAAAATTTTCCCCATTATACGATAATTTTGTTAACTGTGTTGCAGCTTTTTTGTGGTTAATTTATCGCAAATTGACTGATTTAAACAAAAAATGGAGGAATGTACTGGTTTTTTTGGATGGTTTACTTTAAAATAGAGCTGACATTCTACTCAAGCTTCGAATATTTCAGGGTATTTTATCATTAAGTAAACTGAAATCTGAATATGATTTTTTTTAAAGACAATTTATTTTGTCTATGTTTATAAAGGATATTTAGAATATGGCTCGTTTCAACGTTAAAGTTAAGCCTATGATTTTCCTGATTAGTGTGATGTTTGCACAACAAGCGCTCGCATCAGGTTATCATTTTGGTACCCAATCAGTAACCGCACAAAGTACTGCTAATGCCGCTGCGGCTGAAGCAGCCAACGCATCAACGATTTTTACCAACCCTGCGGGTTTGACTCATTTACCCAATCACCAAATTTCGGGTACGTTAAATTTGGTTGCGCCCTATATTAAATATTCCAACGCACAAGCGCAATATTATCGCGGCGGCGAAGTATCTGGCAAGGATAACGGTAAAATTACCGATGACCTTGTGTTGGCTCCACATTTATATGGCGCGTATAAATTAAATGATAAAGTTACTTTAGGTTTGGGCGTATATGTACCGTTTGGCTCGGAAACGGAATACGACCAAGATTCTAAATTACGCTATAATTTAAATCAATTAGGTTTGAAAACATTTGGTATTGAACCTGTTGTGTCATTTAAAGTAGCCGATAAACATTCTATTGGTGTAGGCTTAATTGCACAATATTCTAAAGCCAATATGCGTAAATATGCTGACTGGAGTGCAGGCTACAACGATGCTACTTTAACAGCTTTGGCTCAAGCGGGTCGTGTACCAACCACCAATCGTGATGCGTTTGCAGGCTATGCCACTGTAAAAGGCGATGACTGGGGCTTTGGTTACCATTTGGGCTGGTTGTATGATGTCAATGACCGTACGCGCATTGGTGCCAGCTACCGTTCTGCTGTGAAACACAATTTATCAGGTACGGCTGACTGGAACGCTGAAGGTGCGGTTGCCAAGCAATTATATAATCAAGCCATTGGTTTACCGATTTCTCAAGGCGGTAGTGGCTATGTAGATGGCGAAAAAGCCAGCATTCGCATTACCACGCCTGAATCAGCATCCATTCACGCCATGCACAAAGCCACCGATAAATTAAATTTATACGGTGATGTCACTTGGACGCGTCATAGTCGTTTCCAAAAAGGCGATATGATTTATGAAAATCAAAAACGGACGCCTGAATACAGCACCACAGGCATTACTTCTAATTCTACGTCTATGGTACCCAAATGGCGTGATACGTTTAAAGTTGCAGTAGGTGGTTCATATCAATTAACCAATCCATTGCAAATTCGTGCGGGGATTGCATTTGACCAATCGCCTGTTCGTAGCGCAGAAACGCGTTTGAACACTTTGCCTGATGGCAACCGTATTTGGTACTCGGCAGGTATCAAATATGACTTCAAAAAAGGGCATAGTTTGGATGTGGCATACAGCCATATTCACATCAATGACACCAGCTTTGTGGCAGATAAAGCATCTGGCAATACGGTGGATAGTAAAGGCACGACTTCTGCCAACTTTAAAAATTATGCCAATATTTTGGGCTTACAATACACTTATCAATTCTAAAATTGGATGATGTGATGATTCAGGCAGCTTGATGTTTTCAGGCTGCCTGAATTGTTTTTGCATGATACTGATAACGAACAAATCATGTTATTATCATCTGCAACGCTGATGACAGCGAAATGAATTTCAGGCAGCCTGGAAATACACGACGCTTTCTTTTTGATAGATGACTGAAATTTGCCAGAACGCGGCGTCTTGCCGCCGCACCCACGCTTTTAGGTGAGTGGCACGAATACGTCCGCATTTCATCGTAATGATGTAGCGTGAGCTATGCCCACAATTAACCTATGGAAAACACGCTGTTCCGCGCCACCCACCCAAAAGCGTGGGTGCGGCGGCAAGACGCCGCGTTCTGGCAAA
>JBHARQ010000279.1:0-2612 GCA_041831015.1 Simonsiella sp.
CAAAAAGGCAGCATCAAACGCGAAGATGTTTACGCCCACAAAAATTTTGCAAACCCGATGACCGATTATATCATCAAAGATTTTGAAAAATTTAGAAAAATCAATGATGACAACAGCTTGGGCGCAATGGTAATTTGCGATAGCAGCAAACAAGCCCGTGCAATGTATGAATATTTTGTGGCTGCCTGCGCCGAAAAACAAACCGTACAAAAAGCCGCGTTAATTTTGCACGACATTGGCACCAAAGAAGAACGCAAACAATGGGTTGAAGATTTCAAAGACGGCAAAATTGATATTCTGTTTGTTTACAATATGCTGTTGACGGGCTTTGATGCGCCACGACTCAAAAAATTGTATTTGGGACGCTTGATTAAGGCACACAATTTATTGCAAGCCCTAACCCGCGTAAACCGCACTTACAAACACTACCGCTACGGCTATGTGGTGGATTTTGCCGATATTGAAAGCGAATTTGACAAAACCAACCGCGCCTATTGGGACGAATTACAAACCGAATTGGGCGATGAAATGGCAACTTACGCCCAAATGTTTAAAAATGAAGACGAAATCAAACAAGATATTAGCGACATTAAAAATGCGTTGTTTGATTTTGACACGAGCAATGCCGAAATTTTCTGCCAGCAAATCAGCCAAATTGATGACAAAAAACAGGTGTTAGCCATCAAAAAAGCCCTGCAAATTGCCAAAGATTTATACAATATTTTGCGTTTGCAAGGCGATTATGAATTTTTGGAGCATTTGGATTTTGAGAAACTGGGTATTTTGTACCGCGAAACGCAGGCGCATTTGGACAAACTCAACCTTGCCGAAAGCTTGGCACAAGGCGATACCACGCACCTGCTCAATGAAAGTTTGGAAGATGTGTATTTTCAATTTGTGAAAATTGGCGAACACGAACTCAAACTTGCCGATGATTTAAAAGACATTATGCGCAAAGTACGGATAAGTTTGGCGGATAATTTTGACCAAAGCGACCCTGAATTCATTTCTTTACGCGAAGAATTGGAACGGATTTTCAAAAAACGCCATTTATCCGAAGTGTCGCAAGAGCAAATGCAGCAAAATATGGGCGTGTTGGAACAAGTTTACGCCAAAATCAAGGAATTAAACCGCCAAAATGATTTATTGCGCCACAAATACGCTGGCGATGCCAAATTTGCCCGCTTGCACAAACGCTTGATGGCGGATAATGCCTTGGGTGGCGATAGGCTCAAAATCTTTGATGCTTTGATGGGTGTGAAAGCCGATGCCGATGAAAAAGTATTGAATTTAAGTCAAATTTTGGATAATGAAAGCTTTTTTGAAAAACAGATGCAAAGCAGCGTGTTGCAGCGTTTTAGAAAAGAACAGCAATTTGATGTCAATTCGCAAACTTTGAAACACATCAATCATTTATTGGTGCAAGAATATTTGCGCGAAAATGGGCGAATTTATTAAATAAAAAGACAGATGATGAATAACGAGATTATTATTTACACCACAGAAGACGGGCTGTCTGAATTTACTTTGCGTGAATTAGACGGCGAATTGTGGCTCAGCCAAAAAGAAATTGCTGAATTGTATCAAACTAGTAAGCAAAACATCAGTAAGCACATTAAAGCCATTTTTGAAGAAAATGAATTAAGCGAACAAGCAACTGTCAACTTTCAGTTGACAGTTCAAAATGAGAGCGGACGAGATGTACAACGACAAATTGCCCTGTACCCTTTATCATTGATTATCGCCATAGGTTACCGTGTCCGTTCTACGCGTGGTACACAGTTTCGCCAATGGGCAACGCGTACGCTTGGTGAATACATCAACAAAGGCTTTGTACTCAATGATGACCGTCTCAAGCATCCGCCAGTTGGCACAAGTCGTGCGGACGACCAGTTTGAGCAGTTGCTTGCTCGTATCCGCGACATTAGAAGCAGTGAACGCCGAATGTATCTGCGTGTGCGTGAGATTTTTGCATTAGCTGCCGATTATCAGCCAAGCTTTAAAGAAACCACACAATTTTTTCAAACCATTCAAAATAAACTGCATTATGCCTGCACACATCAGACCGCCCCCGAGCTGATTTACCATCGCGCCAATGCCACACTGCCCAATATGGGTTTGACCCATTGGCGCGGAAAAGAAGTGATAAAATCGGATGTTACAGTTGCCAAAAATTATTTGACCGAAGCCGAAATTGACGCATTAAACCGCATTGTTTCCATGTGGCTGGACTTTGCCGAAGACCAAGCCAAGCGCAAAAAACAGGTTTTTCTGCATGATTGGACGGAAAAATTGGACGCATTTTTGGCATTTAATGACAGAGATGTTTTGCACCACGCAGGACATATTAGCAAAGCGCAAGCTGACAAAAAAGCCCATGCTGAATATGAACAATTCGCCCAAGCACGCCGATTGGAAAAAGAACGCACAGGTGAACAGTATATTGAGCAATTATTGCGTTTAAAAGAGAAATAATGGTGCAAGAATATTTGTGCGAAAATGGGTGGATTGATTAGATTGTTTTCAGGCTGCCTTTGGGATTAAAAAGGCTGCCTGAAAGATTTTTAGAGATGAATAATAATGAGCAAATTAACAAACTGCACTTTAGGTGA
>JBHARQ010000280.1:0-14603 GCA_041831015.1 Simonsiella sp.
AACCACCTATATAATCGCCAAATGTACCCCATGTTCCTGCTTCAGTACTTAATGAATAACTTAACTTAAAGTAAAAATGATAAATATAAAAACCTATTACACTTATTATTAGTACTATTAGTATTATTGGTAAAATAATCCAAAAATTAAACTTAAAGTTTTGTTTCATAAAAATACCTTTTAATTTTATTTCTACCATTTTTCAGGCAGCCTGAACATTCAAACCACATCGTCATTCCCGCGTAGGCGGGAATCCAGCTTTCCGCTTATAAAACATTAATTTGTAGCGCAATTTCATGGATTCCCGCCTACGCGGGAATGACGGCATGGTCGGTTATTTGGCATTTGCCCTATTTTCAGGCAGCCTGAAAACCCCAATCTCATTTCACATTCGGATTAACCACCGCTTCGCCATGCACAATCGTTTGATGTGGCACAAACGGCTGTTCAGGTTCGCGCCAATCGTAATCGCAACGGCTACAATGAAATTGCATAGGCTTGTTATCTACATGATGACAATACAAAAAATTACATTTCGGACAAATAATGTGTGCGTAAATCGTCATGATACGTTCCTTATTATTGTTAAAAAACGCATTTTAACAGACACGCATGAATGTTAATTTGTCGTAGCGCAATAATCTGCTATCGCGCTACGAAATGGATTTCACATTATTTCTTTTTCTTTTTAACCGATTTAATGATAACGGGGGTTTTGGCTTTGGGTTTCGCCACTTCGGGTGTGGGTTCGGGTTTGTCCGCCAAAATATCGCTTGCCGCCAAATACAAATACACCGTACTCAATGGCGGAATGGTCAAACTCAACGAATGTTGGCGACCGTGCGATTCCACTTTTTCCGTTTTCAGGCTGCCTGAAAGCGTGTTTTCATTGCCCATGTAGCGCATTTCATCGGAATTGAGCACCACGCGATATTCGCCAGCCGCATTCACACCAAAACGATAATTTTCACGAATCACAGGCGTGAAATTGCTGATAACAATCACACGGTTACCTTCACGGTCTTTGCGTTCAAACACGAAAACCGAGCTGTTGCCGTCATCTGCCACCAGCCATTCAAAGCCGTCCGACCATTGGTCTAATTGGTAAAGTGGCGCGTGGTTGCGGTAGGTGTGGTTCAAATCGCGGACGAAATCTTGCACGCCTTTGTGCCACCCGCCGCCGTGTTCGTTGTCCAACAAATACCAGTCCAAACTTTCGTTGAAATTCCATTCACGACCTTGCGCGAATTCATTGCCCATAAACAGCAATTTTTTACCAGGGTAACCGTACATAAAGCCATAATAAGCGCGTAAATTCGCAAATTTCTGCCAGCAATCGCCTGGCATTTTCGCCAACAATGAACCTTTGCCGTGTACCACTTCGTCATGCGACAACGGCAAAACGTAGTTTTCGCTGTATTGATACATCATGCCAAACGTCATCAAATTGTGATGATATTTGCGGTTAATCGGGTCTTCTTTCATGTAGCGCAAGGTGTCGTTCATCCAGCCCATGTTCCATTTGTATTGGAAATTCAAGCCTTCGGCTTTGGTTACATTGGGGAATGCGGTGGATTCTTCGGCAATGCCTGTGGCGTGTAAACCTTGGTCTTGCAACATGGTGTTGGTGTCGCGTAAAAATTCAATCGCTTCTAAATTGTCGCGTCCGCCATATTGATTGGGAATCCATTCGCCGTCTTTGCGCGAGTAGTCGCGGTAAATCATGGAAGCCACCGCGTCTACACGCAAGCCGTCAAAGCCAAAGCGTTCCACCCAATACAAGGCGTTGCCCGACAGGAAATTACGCACTTCATTGCGCCCGAAGTTGTAAATCAGTGTGTTCCAATCTTGGTGGTAGCCTTCGCGTGGGTCTTGGTGTTCGTAGAGCGAAGTGCCGTCAAATTTGGCTAAACCGTGTTCATCGGTTGGGAAATGTCCGACTACCCAATCCAAAATCACGCTAATGCCTGCTTCGTGCGCGGCTTGGATAAACGCTTGCAATTCTTGTGGCGAACCAAATCGGCTGGTGGGCGCGTATAAACCCGTTGCTTGATAGCCCCACGAGCCGTCAAACGGATATTCGGAAATCGGCAACAATTCAATGTGAGTAAAGCCCATGTCTTTTACATAAGCGATTAATTCTTTGGCAAGTTGTTCGTAAGTTAGCCATTGATTGTCTGCGGTGCGTTTCCATGAACCTAAATGCACTTCGTAAATGCTGATTGGCGCGTCAATCGCATTGGCGGTTTCGCGGAATGCAGGTGCTGGCACTTTTTCAGGCAGCCCGCGCAACACAGACGCAGTGGTTGGGCGCAATTCGCTGGCAAACGCGTAAGGGTCTGATTTAATGCGAACATTGCCATTGGCGTCCCGAATTTCAAATTTATACAAGGCATTGAACGGCACATTCGGAATAAACATTTCCCACACGCCTGTGCTGTGATGTTTACGCATAACGTGAACGCGTCCGTCCCAATGATTGAATTCGCCAATCACGGAAACGCGCTGGGCGTTGGGTGCCCACACGGCAAAATACGCGCCTTTTGTGCCGTCAATTTCGCGCAAATGTGCGCCCAATTTTTCGTACGGGCGCAAATGTCGTCCTTCGCCCAACAACCAATGGTCGGTGTCGCCCAAGAATGAACCGTAGCGATAGGGGTCGTCTTGCGTGATGATGTCGCCCGACAAATCGTATTGAATGGCAAACGCATAATTCGGCACATTTTCAGGCAGCACGGCAGCCCACAAACCGCGTTCGTCAATATTTTCCATATTTGCCAAGACTTTACCCGAAGGTTGCGCCAACACGTCCACACGCACCGCATTCGGCAACAAAGCACGAATGACATTGCCCACCCCCTCAACCTGATGTTGCCCCAAATAGGCAAACACATCGCCATGTGTGGCTACAAACAGCGAATTGATGGTGTCGCGTTCACGTTGGTCTAATTCAGGATAGCGGTGTGGAGCAGTCATACGAACCTCGTTAATCAGTTGAAAAATATGATTAAATGTTGCATTGGCTAATAAATCGGTTTGGGAAATGGGATATTTTTGCGCCCAATTTCCTGTGGCAATACTGGGGACGTTGAAATTGTCCACCATGCCTAATACGTTTTCTAATTGCACCGCGTAAAGCTGGGCGGGCGTGGTCGCGCTAAATGCGTGAATGGCATGCAATAATTCAGGCGACAAATTTTCAGGCTGCCTGAAATCTGACGGCAAAGCGCGATAATGTTTTAATAAATCAATTAAATGCGTTTTGTCCAATTCGCGTTGTTCGCAGGCTGCCTGAAAACGGCGTTTATCGGGCAACGTCCCCAGCGCAAACATGGTGCGTAAATCCGCGCCCGACCACCAACCCGCCAACGGTGCTAAATCGTGTGTGCTGGTTACCGCAATGGAATGACGCGGAAATTCCAGCATATTTTGATTAAAATACAAAACTTTATATGAATAAATTTGGTAGCGGTTGAGCAATTCGCGCGTTTCATTCGGCACCGTGCCTAAATCTTCGCCAATCACAACGCATTGATTACGATGACTTTCTACTGCCACAATCGCAAACAAGGCTTCTTGCGGATAATGCACATACGCGCCTTTGTCAGCCGTTTCATTTTGCCCAATAATCAGCCACAAACGGTTTAACGCCATGACATGGTCAATTCGCAAAATTCCATATAATTTCATGTTTTCACGAATGATTTTGATAAATTCCGCGCAAGCCGTTTGACGCATCACGGTCGGATTGTAAGGCGGTAGCTGCCAATTTTGTCCAATCGGGCTAAACGGGTCGGGCGGTGCGCCAATGGACAAATCCAAACAATATTGGTCGCGTTTGAGCCAAGTGTCCGCGCTGCCTTGCGCCACGCCCACCGCCAAATCGCCATACAATCCCAACGCCACGCCTGCTTGTGTGGCAGCCGCGTTCACATCGGCAAGCTGTTCCGCGCAAAGCCATTGCAGCCACATATGAAAACGGATTTCGTCTTCGTGTTTGGCTGAAAATTCATGCACTTCGGAATTATTGGGGTGTTGGTAAACTTCGTCCCAGCCGAGCCAACCGAGTTGTTCAGGATTGGCAAAATGATTGTCCAGCGTTTCAAACAGGGCAAATCCGCGTAAGTCATTGCCTTTTTTGACGATAAATTCAGCAAAGGTTTTGTGCAATGCGTGAGCGGGCTGGCGTTCAAATTCATCAAATAAATGGTGCAACGCTGCCGATTTCACGCGCCAAACCGCCGCATAATCCACTTTTGCCAATTCGCGCAAGGTTTTCAGGCTGCCTGAAAGTTGGTTTTCATAATCCGCGAAACTTGCCGACTGCAAACGCTGCGCCACACGCGGTACGCTGATGTACATCGGGTTGAGCCATTGGCGGCTAGACGGGCTGTATGGGCTAGAAAATTCAGGGCGGCTGGTGTAAAGCGCGTGGAGCGGATTGATACCAATAAAATCAATTTTTTGTGTGGCACAAATGGGCATAAAATCTGCCAAATCGCCAAAATCGCCAATGCCCCAGTTTTGCGCGGATTGCAGCGCGTAGAGTTGAATGGTCAAGCCGTTGTGTGGTCGGTGGTCGGGTTGATAAACGTGTTCGGGCGCGACAATAATCAAGATTTTATAAACTTGATTTTGCTTAAATAAAGATAATTGATAATAGCCCAATGACAACCCTGAATCGGGTAGGGCAATGCAGCCTTGTTCAGGCAAGCTGATGTGGTAAACCGCGCCGTATTCATCTTTTAATTCGGCGCGGTCGGCGTGTAAAAACAGTTCGGGCAACGCGATTTCGCCCGTACTGCCCAATGTCAGCACTTGTAAACTATCGTATGGCGCGATGGCATCATCACATTGCAAGGATTGAATCAGCGTTTGTAACACATCGGGCGAGACATGATGTTGTATGCCATTGATATCAAAATAATCTGTGGCAATGCCTATTTCATGCGCTTGAGTCAGTAAATCTTTATTCATGGCGGTGTGTGCGTAAAAAAAGTATTTAGATTGAATATTAATTGATTTTAGAGCGGAGTGTTGAAATTTTGACACGATTTTGATGTAAATTTTGTAAATAATTTGATTTTTATCAAAAAATAGATAGCTTCTATTGATTAGCCCCTATTGAAAGGCTGCTGAATATTTGCCAGAACGCGGCGTCTTGCCGCCGCACCCACGCTTTTGGGTGGGTGGCGCGTCTTTGTTTTGCGCTTCGTAGTGGTGGTTGGGCGTTTCAGGCTGCCTGTTATCGTGGGCAAAGCCCACGCTACATTTTAAGCTACGAAGAACACGCCGTTCCGTGCCACTTCCCAAAAAGCGTGGTGCGCGGCAAGACGCGCGTTCTGGCAAATATCAACGCATTGTGTCGATGATGAAATTGTCATAAAATTTTATTTTTAAATAAAGAAAGTAAACATCATGACATTGAAAGCGCAATTAACGGAAGACATGAAAGCGGCAATGAAAGCGAAGGAAACCGATACTTTATCCACCATTCGCTTGGTCAATGCTGCCATCAAGCAATTTGAAGTGGATGAACGCACGGAAGCGGATGACGCGAAAGTTACCGCCATCATCACCAAAATGATTAAGCAGCGCAAAGACAGCGCAAAAATTTATGCCGATGCAGGACGTCAAGATTTGGCGGATAAGGAGCAGGCGGAAATCGCGGTATTGCAACGTTATTTGCCTGAAATGTTGTCGGCTGAACAGGTGGAAGCGGAAGTCGCCGCCGCCATCGCGCAAACAGGCGCAGCAGGCATGGGCGATATGGGAAAGGTGATGGGGGTTTTGAAAACGAAATTGGCAGGCAAGGCGGATATGGGCGCAGTCAATCAGGTATTGAAAAAATTATTAAGTAGTTGATTTTTAATGCAGGGTTAGTAGGGGCTAATGACATTTCATTTTGCACTTGCTTTTGCATCAAAAATCGCCCACTTCTACGTTAAAAATACTCATCAGGTGTTCAACCTGACTCGTATTTTCGCCTTGAATTGGTCGTTTTTGCTGACAAAATCAAGGTACAAAACGAAATGTCATTAGCCCCTAGGGGCTAACCCTGCATTTTTCAATTTAAATCAATTCCACATCCAACCAACCACGCAAGGCATTGCCCACGCGTATGGCTTGCGCGTTGAGCAGCATGTCGCGGGTGATGTGCGCTGTTTTCAGGCTGCCTGAATGGATGGCGTGTTGTCGCGCCACGCTGGGCAGAATGTCTAAATCCAATGGGGGTGTGAGCCATTGATGATTATGTAAAATCATCACGCTGCTGCGTCCGCCTTCCAATAAATAGCCGCTTTGATTGAACAATAAGGCATCAAACGCGCCCACTTGTTCGGCAGCTTGCCATGCGCGGTCAAAGATGGCTCGATGGCTGGTTTTGTGGCGGCGCAATGGGTCGTGGTCGGGCAAAATGTGGTCGCTGATGATGACCCGTTGCGGTGTGGTTAATGGCGTGAGTGGCGCAATTTCCGTTTTCAGGCTGCCTGAAGATTCTAAATTTAATTTTAAACGATAAATCAAATTCTTATCCAATGACATCAATGCGTTAGCAATCAACTGTTCGGCGGCAGTACGGTCAAATGGCATATTCAATTGGTGCGCGGATTGTGCCATTCTGTCTAAATGTTGATTGATGAATGCAATATTGCCTGTTTCCACGCGCATGGTTTCAAATAATCCCACTTCGGGGCGCAATTCGGTCAGAAAACGCGCTTTCCAGCCACATTCGGCGTATTCATCAGCCGCTTGGCTGTCAATCACAATACCGCTGCCCACGCCATAAGTGGCAGAAAATTCATTGTGTTGCTGATTTTTGGGAATCAGATTCAGGGTGCGAATCACGACATTCAGGCAGCCTGAAAATCCCAACATCGTATCAGGTTCAGGCTGCAAAAAGCCTAAACTGCCCGTGTACAAACCGCGCGGCGTATCTTCTAATAACTGTATGATTTCCATACTTTTTCGTTTCGGTGCGCCCGTGATGCTGCCGCAGGGAAAGGCTGCCTGAATAATGGCTGCCGCACTGGTTTCACGTTTGACTTGCGCTTGCACCACGCTGGTCATTTGCCAAACTTTGCCAAAGGCTTGAACTTTAAACGGTTCTGGCACCGACACACCGCCAATTTCCGCTAATTTACCCAAATCATTACGCAATAAATCCACAATCATCGTGTTTTCCGCACGATTTTTGGGGTCGGAGCGGAGTTCGGCGGCGCGTTGCTCGTCTTTGTCGTCGCCCAAAATGGGGGCGGTGCCTTTCATTGGCTCGGTTAAAATTTTGCCATCTGATTGAATTTTTAAAAATAATTCGGGCGAAAAACACAACGTCCAGCCACCATCAGGCAAACACGCCAACGCCGCATACGGCACATTTTGCCGCAAACGCGCATACAAACGAATCGGATTGCCATAAGTAGTCGTGTGTAAGCGAACCGTATAATTAATTTGGTACGTATCGCCGCGCCGAATCGCCTCGTGAATTTGGTTAATGTGTTGATGATAAGTGCTTTCCGTTTGATTCATTTGCGGCGTGGCAATGCCTGCTGGCTCGCTGCCAGCGTGTTGCACCAACCATGTCGCGGCATGGTTCAGCACCTGCTTTTCGGCGAACCAATACAATTTCAGGCAGCCTGAAACCCCATCGCGTTCAGGCAAACGTTGCCATGTTAAACCAAATTCATAATCAATAAATAGGGCGCAATGTAATTGCTGCTGCCAACCATGTTGTAAAAACACATCTAAATCAGCTAATTGATTCGCATATAAAATGTCTTGATAACAGAAGTTTTGCAATAAAATCGCGCGTTGATTGGGTACATCATCAAATAGAACAAAGGCTTGCATTTTGTTATTTTATAGGTAAATAAATCAGTATTATGTCGTGAAATTTTGCTTTAGGGCAAAAAAAATGCGTTAAATGGTGTTAAAATAACATTGAGTTACAAAACATCCCTTTTCCCACTTTCTTAATTAATGAAATGAAAGGACATTAAAATGAGCGAGCATCAATTACAACCCTACGAACAAATCGTCATTCCTGAAGAGCGCAAATTGCGTTCCCAAATCTTTCAGGAAAAAGTATTGGAATACAAAGGCAAAATCAGCAACGAAGACAGCATTGACGCACCATTGCCAGCCGACTATCCATACGACCAGCGCATGAAACGCTCGCAATATGAATACGAAAAACAATTACTGCAAATTGAATTGTTAAAAGTACAAGGCTGGGTCAAAGACACAGGACAACGCATCGTCATGATTTTTGAAGGACGCGATGCAGCAGGTAAAGGCGGCACCATCAAACGCTATATGGAACACCTGAACCCACGTGGCGCACGCGTAGTCGCTTTGGAAAAACCCAATGCGCGTGAACGCGGTCAATGGTATTTCCAACGCTATATCAGCCACTTACCAGCCGAAGGCGAAATTGTCCTGTTTGACCGTTCATGGTACAACCGCGCAGGCGTAGAGCGCGTGATGAATTTCTGTACCCCAGTAGAATACAAACTGTTCATGCGCCAAGCCCCTGAATTTGAACGTATGCTGACGGATAGCGGAATCTTATTGTTTAAATTCTGGTTCTCCGTATCCGAAGAAGAGCAAATGCGCCGTTTCGTATCACGCAACGTTGACCCATTGAAAAAATGGAAATTGTCGCCGATTGACCAAGAATCATTGGATTTGTGGGACGCCTACACCGAAGCCAAAAACAACATGTTCTTCCACACCCACAGCAAAAACGCACCATGGACGATTATCAAATCAGACGATAAAAAACGTGCGCGTTTGAACTGCATCCGCTACTTCCTATCACAACTGGATTACCCTGGTAAAGACGTGGCAGCAATTGGCGAAGTGGACACCGCTTTGGTGTTGCACCCAGACGAAAACCAAACACAACACACATTTGGTTAATTAAATCATTTTAAATAATTAATCATCAAAAGGCAGCCTAAAAGTCCGATGGGACGACATTTAGGTTGCTTTTTTACATACATGAGCAGATGATTTGCCAGAACGCGGCGTCTTGCCGCCGCACCCACGCTTTTAGGTGGGTGGCACGGAACGGGGCGTTCTCCGTAGAATCGGTTGCAACATAAGTTTTGCCCACAATTCGAGTATAATCAATTGAACTTCCAAAATAATTTATCATGATAAATCTTTTAACATCCATTTTTTTACTGACATTTGCTTTATTATTAAGCGGTTGTCAGCCAAATCCATCTTCGTCTAAAGTAAGCGAACCATGCAAAAATCTGGGCAAAGTCAATACCATAGATGATTGGTTGTATCAAGTGCATAGCAATATCAACAGCCAATGTCTGTTTGAAATGCCCGTTTCTGAATTGGAGCGGATTTGGGGATTGCCCATTATTGATGATACAAAAGTGAATTGGGGGATGATGAATAACCTTCAAGCCAATCAAATGATTCAATTTCATAAGATGAAACGCAGTCAAGCGCGTACATTTTATGTGATTAAAGATGTTCAAGCGGATAATAAGAAATTGGTTTATTTTGAAATGGGTATCGATAGTCAATATAGGAAACAGCAGTATCATACTTTTGGTGGCAGTATGCTGGCTGGCGTTTTTCCGTATCATTTGCCGCGCTTTGATTTTTATCAGAATTGGTCTAGCAGAACGAATTTTACTTTAGACCCATCTATTGATTATGAAAATCATCCGTTTATCAGAAAAGAGATTAGTCCATATACGAAATTTTCCCATTATTATTGGGTGAATGCGAACAGAAAACGGAATATGCCGTCATTGGAAATGAGAACAGGCTATATTCCCACTGTAACAAGAATTGTGTTTAAAAATCATACGGAAGATTTGATATGGTATGAGTATTACGCCGCGTTGATGAAATTTGAGCAGTGGCTGAAGAAAAGGTAATGAATACGGTAGCAAGCGTCAGTTAGGTACAAGAATCCGACCGACCGTTCTACGGAGAACGCGCCGTTCCGTGCCACCCACCCAAAAGCGTGGGTGCGGCGGCAAGACGCCGCGTTCCTGTCAAAATAACCGCGCAAAAAAATTCAGGCAGCCTGAAAATCATTTCAAGCTGCCTGAAATCTTACAAACTACCGTATGAATGTAAACCACTCAAAAACATATTCACACCCACAAACGCAAATGCCGTAATAAACAAACCAATAATCGCCCACCACGCCAACACCTTACCGCGCCAACCCGCCACCAAGCGCAAATGCAACCAAATCGCATAATTCAGCCACACAATAAATGCCCATGTTTCTTTCGGGTCCCAGCTCCAATAGCGTCCCCACGCATCTGCCGCCCACAATGCACCCAAAATCGTGGCAATCGTGAAAAACAAAAAACCCACCGCAATTGCTTTATACATCGCTTCTTCAATTTGTGCAGGATCGGGGAAAAATTTGATACCACGCAACGCCAACAACTCCGCCACACCAAACGCCGCCGCCATACAAAACGCCCCATAACCAATAAAATTCGCTGGCACATGAATTTTCATCCACCACGATTGCAACGCAGGAATTAACGGACGAATTTCGTGTGCGCCACGGTCAATGCTGTACCACAAGGTAAACGCCACCAAACCCACCATCAGCGTGTACACAAACACGCCCAATTTGTGCATGGTAAATTTGCGTTCATAATACAAATACATCAATCCCGTAATAATCATAAACAAAATAAATACTTCGTACAGATTAGACACAGGAATATGCCCAGCGTCAGGACGCAACAAATAGCTTTCGTGCCAACGCACCAGCAAACCGACAAAACCTGCAAACGCTGCCGTCCATGCCAATCCCGAAGCGATACCAAACAGCGTGTTTGGTTGGCGAATGGCGTTTTCAGGCTGCTGTTTTTCGCTGCGCCACGCCACAATATTGCCCAGCGCGTACATCACAAACGCAAACACCGTCAAAGCGGCTTGCCACATAATCGCCGATTGGCTGCTTAATAAATAGCGCAACAAAAATTTGCCGTTAGCATCGCTGGCATTGCCGATATTGCTGTCATACAAACCCACCGCCAAATAGCCAGCCGCCACGCTGCCAATAATAAACCAGCGCATCGGCTTGAAAAACCAGCCCAAACCTGTGGCAATCGCCGCACTTGTCCATAAAATCGCGGTTTCGTAAACATCCATGTGATGCGGCATTTTGATTTGCACCATCACCGCAATGGTAATGATGATGGCAGCAAACAACCAATCGGTTAGCGACAAATTCCGATACCAAGTTTTGCTTTGCAACAACTCATGTTGCGGGAGTGAAGTGGTGTGTTGAGTCATATTTGTGTTCATTCAATAATGGTAAAATGATAAAGTGAATGAATGCGTTTTTAAACCAATAAAAAAACATTCAGGCAGCCCGATAGTTTACAACAAAAAAAACATTCAGGCTGCCTGAAAAATCAAATTTATTAAATTAAGGCATCAACATGCCGCCATTCACATGCAAAGTCTGTCCCGTAATATAACGCGCTTGGTCAGATGCCAAAAACAACACCGCATCGGCAATATCTTGCGGCTCACCAAATTTGCCTAATGCCGTTTGCGCCTCAAACGTCTTGCGCGTTTCTTCAGGCAACGCACGCGTCATATCCGTATCAATAAACCCTGGGGCAACACAATTCACCGTAATCCCACGGCTGCCCACTTCACGCGCCAACGATTTGCTGAAACCTTGCAACGCCGCTTTTGCCGCCGCATAATTCGTTTGACCCGCATTGCCCATCGTGCCAACCACCGAAGTAATGGTAATAATGCGACCTGCGCGTTGTTTCATCATACCGCGCATCACCGCTTTGCTGGCACGATAAACCGATTTCAGATTCACATTCATAATCTCGTCCCATTCATCATCTTTCATACGCATCAACAAATTATCGCGCGTAATGCCAGCGTTATTCACCAAAATATCCAATTTGCCAAATTCTTTTTCAATTTCAGCAATCAATACCTCAATTCCATTATCATCCGCCGCATTCAAAGCACGACCAACGCCATTCCATTGCGCCAAACGCTCGCCAATCGCGGCTGCCCCATTTTCACTGGTTGCCGTGCCAATGACCGTTGCGCCAGCTTGCGCCAACGTATCCGCAATCGCCGCGCCAATGCCGCGTGATGCCCCTGTTACCAAAGCAATTTTGCCTGTTAAATCTTGATAAGACATGATGTTTCCTTCATAAAATAGATGATTATTAACGCCCAAGAACGTGGCGTTGCGCCGCCACACCCACGCTGCGCTCGTAGTGATGGTGGGTGGTAACTTTTATGATGCTGCGTGTTCCGCAATAAACGCATCCACCGCCGCTTGCGAAGTCAATGCCGCGCAAACCGCATCTTTATGAATCCGTTTCGCCAAACCTGCCAACACTTTACCGGGGGAACATTCCGCCGATTGCAACACCCCTTCATTTGCCAACAAATTCACCGTTTCCGTCCAACGCACGGGGCGATACAGTTGGCGCACCAACGCATCTTTAATTTTCGCTGGGTCGGTTTCGCTGGCAACGTCCACATTATTAATCACACGAATATCAGGCTGTTTCAATTCAACATTTGCCAAATAATCCGCTAATTGCGCCGCCGCAGGTTCCATCAAACGACAATGAGACGGCACCGACACAGGCAACGGCAACGCACGTTTTGCGCCAGCCTCTTTTGCAGCCGCCATCGCACGTTCAACCGCCGCCGCATTGCCAGCAATCACGATTTGCCCAACCGAATTATAATTCACCGCCTCGCACACATCGCCTTGTTCCGCAGCCGCGCAGATTTGGCGCACCACATCATCATCCAAACCCAAAATGGCTGCCATTGCGCCCACACCTTGCGGTACGGCGGATTGCATCAACTCGGCGCGTTTGCGAACCAATTTCACCGCATCGGCAAAATTCAGGCAGCCAGCCGCCACCAAAGCCGAATATTCGCCCAAACTGTGTCCTGCCATCGCCACAGGTTTCACGCCGCCCGCCGCCAAATACGCACGATAAGTCGCCACACCAGCCGCCAACATCAAAGGCTGCGTATTCACCGTTTGTCCAATCAATTCGGCATCATCACCATTCATCATTGCCCATAAATCTTGATTTAATGCGGCAGACGCTTCATCAAACGTTTCACGTACCACCGCCACACCGTCAAAGCCAGCCATCATATTCAAACTTTGTGAACCTTGACCTGCAAAGAAAAAAGCAAAAGACATATCCATTTATCCTTATAAAAAATGATTTATATTTTTTCAGGCAGCCTGAAAATTAAAGCCTGTATTCTAACCTAAAAAACATGCACTCGTGAATTTGCATAGATTTTACATTTCACATCTACCATTAACGGGAAAATTTGCCATAATATCGCGATACGAATAAACACATTTTTTTAAGGCACTCACCATGAAACGAATTTTACTGTTTTTAGCAACCAATGTGGCGGTATTGTTGGTTATTTCTATTATTTTCAATATCTTTGGTCTAAATCGTGCCACCAATTTGGGTGGTGTTTTAGCAGGTGCGGCGGTGGTGGGCTTTACTGGCTCGATTATTTCGCTGTTGATGTCTAAATGGATTGCCAAGCAATCGGTCGGCGCGGTTGTGATTGAACAGCCGCAAAGTGAAGTGGAACAATGGCTGTTGGACACAGTCGCTGCACAAGCCCGTCAATGGAATTTGCAAATGCCTGAAGTGGCTATTTATGATTCGCCTGAATTGAACGCGTTTGCCACAGGTGCAACGAAAAATAGTTCTTTGGTAGCGGTCAGCACGGGTTTGTTGCACGGCATGACGCGTGATGAAGTGGAGGCGGTATTGGCACACGAAATGGCGCATATTGGTAACGGTGATATGGTTACTTTGACGCTGATTCAGGGCGTGGTGAATACGTTTGTGGTGTTTTTTGCCAAAATTATTGCAGGTTTGGTTGCCAATTCGGGCAATAGTAATGAAAATAATTCGGGCAATTCAGGCGTGTATTTTGCGGTTAATATGGTGTTGCAGTTGGTTTTTGGCTTTTTGGCGAGTTTGTTTGTTTTTTTTTTCAGCCGTCAGCGTGAATATCGTGCCGATGCGGGGGCTGCGAAATTAGTGGGTGCGCCAAAAATGATTGCCGCATTGCAACGTTTGAAAGGACACGGCAGTATGTTGCCAGCCGATATGAGCGCGATGGGTATTGCGAGTGAAGAAAAAGATTCGCTGTTGAGTACGCACCCAAGTTTGGATAATCGTATTGCGCGTTTGCAGCATTTGTAATGTAATTTGGAATGTGAGGCTGCCTGAACATCTGGTAAATGGATGTTCAGGCAGCTTTTTTGTGCGTTTCATTTTCAGGCTGCCTGAAAGCCGTTAAAATGCGATTTATCTCATTCTTCTCATTCATAAAGTGTTGCTTATCATGACTGCTGATATTCATTATGCTCAAAAATATTCGCTGTGGCTCACGCGCCAATTAGACAATCAACGTTTGGATTTACCCCGATTATCCGATTGGCTCACGCGCAAAGCCACAGGCGAAAACACGCGCTCTGTTTGCACGCTTACCTGCAAATGGGGCTTTATGCCACATAAAAATCCCTCATGGGACAGCGAATTTCTCACTAAATT
>JBHARQ010000281.1:0-3143 GCA_041831015.1 Simonsiella sp.
CATGATGTGAAGTTATTGTGTGAGACATTTCATATCGAAATTCCAAATGAGTATAGATAACTGCAAATAACAGTTTGTAGGGGAGTTCTGATACTCCCCTATAAAAATGGCTATTTATCAACTGTTTGTTGTGACATAGCCTTTTTTTATTGCAGGCAGCCTGAAAAACAAAAAGCCGAATGAACTCAATCATTCGGCTTTCTGCTATCGCTAAAATTACTCAGCGTCTTTCTTTTCCACCAACTCAACCAACGCCATAGGCGCGTTGTCGCCGTTGCGGAAACCGTATTTCAGGATACGCACGTAACCACCATTGCGGTTAGCGAAACGTACACCCAAATCGTCAAACAATTTAACCACTACATCACGGTCGCGAGTACGGTCAAATGCCAAACGGCGGTTTGCCAAAGATGGTTTTTTACCCAAAGTAATCAAGGGCTCAACCACACGGCGCAACTCTTTTGCTTTAGGCAAAGTCGTTACGATGGTTTCATGGCTCAACAAAGAGTTTGCCATGTTACGCAACATGGCAGCGCGGTGGCTGCTAGTGCGGTTTAATTTACGGTTACCATTACGATGACGCATGTCATTATCCTTTAATCTTCAAAGCTTACGGCTTTTCCAAACCGGCGGGCGGCCATGCTTCCAATTTTGAGCCTAATGTCAAGCCTTTGGAAGCCAACACTTCTTTGATTTCATTCAAAGATTTGCGACCCAGATTTGGCGTTTTTAACAACTCGGTTTCAGTACGCTGAATCAAATCGCCAATGTAGTAAATATCTTCGGCTTTCAAGCAGTTCGCAGAACGAACCGTCAATTCCAAATCATCTACAGGGCGCAGCAATACTGGGTCAATCGGAGGCGCTTTTTCTTCTTCAACTTCAACAGGCGTACCTTGCAAATCTGCAAAAATTGACATTTGGTCAATTAAAATACGCGCTGCGGTACGAACCGCCTCTTCTGGGTCAATCGCACCATTGGTTTCAATGTCTAAAATCAGACTGTCCAAGTCGGTACGTTGCTCCACACGAGCTGCTTCAACATCAAAACTAACACGGCTAATGGGCGAAAAGCTCGCATCCAATTGAATGGCACCAATCTTATGCTCTTTACCGTATTTATTACGACCTGCAATAGATTGATAACCACGACCTTGCTCTACTTTAATTTCCATCTCAATGCTGCCATTTTCAGCCAAGTGGCACAAAACATGGTCAGGATTGATGATTTCCACATCATGAGGCAATTCAATATCACTTGCACGCACCGCGCCAGCACCTGATTTTTTCAGGGAAACCAACACATCGGTGCGACCGTGCAATTTAAATACAATACCCTTGATATTCAACAAAATATCAACAACATCTTCTTGTACACCATCAAGGGTAGAGTATTCGTGCAACACGCCAGCGATGCTAACCTCAGTAGGTGCAAAGCCATTCATGGATGACAGTAAGATACGACGCAAAGCATTCCCTAATGTATGCCCAAAACCGCGTTCAAAAGGTTGCATTGAAACTTTTGCGCGAGTAGCGGACAGAGTATCCACATCAATTTGACGAGGTTTCAAAAATTCGGTTGTGCTGTTTTGCATTTAACTGTCCCTCACTGTGCTAGCATTATTTAGAGTAGAACTCTACCACCAGCTGTTCATTAATATCGCTGTACAATTCAGCGCGGTCAGGTACGTTTTTGAACGTGCCTTCCATTTTAGTTGCATCTACAGAAACCCAGCTTGGCATACCGATTTGTGCAGCCAAACCCAAAGCTTCTTGGATACGTACTTGTTTTTTCGCTTTTTCACGTACTGCAACCACATCACCTGCTTTCACTTGGAAAGAAGGAATGTTCACCACTTGACCGTTTACAGTCAAAGCTTTGTGTGAAACCAGTTGGCGTGCTTCCGCGCGTGTAGAGGCAAAGCCCATGCGGTAAACAACATTGTCCAAACGTGATTCCAACAGTTGCAATAACAATTCGCCAGTTGAGCCTTTACGGCGGTCAGCTTCAGCAAAATAGCGGCGGAATTGACGTTCCAACACGCCATAGATGCGGCGAATTTTTTGTTTTTCACGTAATTGCAAACCATAGTCAGACAAGCGAGGTTTTTTCGCACCATGCTGACCAGGAGCAGATTCCATTTTACATTTAGATTCTAAAGAGCGACGTGCGCTTTTCAGATACAAATCCGTGCCTTCACGGCGAGCCAATTTACATTTTGGGCCAAGATAACGTGCCATGCTTTACTCCTATTAAATACGACGCTTTTTAGGCGGACGGCAACCGTTGTGTGGCAACGGAGTAACATCGGTAATGCTGGTGATTTTGAAACCCAGAGCATTGAGCGCACGCACAGAAGATTCGCGACCTGGACCTGGGCCTTTGATGCGAACTTCCAAATTTTTCACGCCATACTCTTGGGCAACTTTACCAGCGGCTTCTGCTGCAACTTGGGCAGCGAAAGGTGTACTTTTACGAGAACCTTTAAAACCAGCGCCGCCAGAGGTAGCCCAAGACAATGCATTGCCTTGACGGTCGGTGATTGTAATGATGGTATTGTTGAAAGATGCATGAACATGCACAATACCTTC
Source organism: Simonsiella sp. (assembly GCA_041831015.1). Lineage (GTDB taxonomy): Bacteria > Pseudomonadota > Gammaproteobacteria > Burkholderiales > Neisseriaceae > Simonsiella. The sequence continues at coordinate 2,592 of JBHARQ010000281.1, forward strand.
ACTCACGGTTTTGCGTACTTTTTTACGTACACGTGAGGCTGTGTTTGCTTTAGCCATCAATTAATTCCTTAAAAATTATTTTTTACCAGCGATCGCTTTGCGCGGACCTTTACGAGTACGAGCGTTAGTACGTGTACGCTGACCGCGACAAGGCAAGCCACGACGATGACGGAAACCGCGATAGCAGCCCATGTCAATTAAGCGCTTGATGTTCATGGTTACTTCACGACGCAAATCACCCTCTACTTCATATTTGGCAACTTGCTCACGTAAAGCTTCTAATTGCGCCTCATCCAAATCTTTAACTTTGGTGCTACCTGAAATATTAGTAGCCTCGCAGATTTTCTTTGCACGAGTCGCACCAATACCGTAAATAGCTTGCAAACCAATTACGATATGGGCATTATTCGGGATATTTACCCCTGCAATACGAGCCATATTTTTTCCTTAGGCAAAAGAACGCCACTATACCACAAAATCAAAGATTGTAAAATCAACCTTGACGTTGTTTGTGACGCGGGTCAGTACAAATAACGCGAACCACTCTGTTAC
>JBHARQ010000282.1:0-9309 GCA_041831015.1 Simonsiella sp.
AGGTCGGATACTTTTATCCGACATTTGTTTGATTTTACACGAAAATGTCGGATTCAAGAATCCGTCCTACCGTTCTACGGAGAACAAACGCTCAACCTGCCACCCACCCAAAAGCGTGGTGCGCGGCAAGACGCGCGTTCCCGTCAAATAACAGCAATGGGTTAATAAAAACAGCCTGAAAGTGATTCACTACTTTCAGGCTGCCTGTGTTTTGTTTTCAAATTAATTCGTTTTGGCTTTAAAGCTAAACAAATGTTGCGTGCTTGCCAACCATGCGCCAATAATGCCCAATGCACACACGCCTGCCAATACAATCGCCATTTCTGCGGGTGTAAAGCTGCGCCATACCAAATTGATGCCGTATGGCTCAAAAATTTGTTTCACAAGCGGCTGGCTGGTGGTCATAATCCAAGTGGTTAAACCCAAACTAATCGCTGCCGACAATAAACTTTGCCACGCTGCCTGATACAAAAAGGGACGGCGTACAAACGATGATGGCGCACCCAATAATTTGGTAATCTCAATTTCTTCACGATGCGTCAAAATTTGCAAACGAATGGTATTGTGTGCCACCAACACAAACGCCAAACTCAATGTTACCGCCAAAAACCAAAACACTTTTTGTACCAATTCATTCACTTGATACAAAGTCCGCATCCAGTCAGAATCCATTTGGCTGCTTTCTACCATGGGGAATTGTTCCACATCGGTTTTTAAGGTTGCCACTTCTTCTGGGGTGTGGCTGGCAGGGGTCAGGATAAAGGAATCGGGCAAGGGATTTTCATCCAGCATAGACACGATGTCTTGTGAATCCAACGCTGCTTTCATTTCTTCTAAACCATCGGCTTTGGAAACGAATTGTGCGTTTTTCACACGCTTGTCTTCGCTAAACATTTTTTTCAATGTATCCACATCGGTTTCGGTGGCGTTGGTTTCCAAATAAACGGTGATTTTGGGTGTTTCGCTTAATTTGCTTAATACCGTTTGGCTGCTTTGTACGCCCAAATACAGTGTTAATGGCAGCGTCATCGCAATCGCCAACATGGCTAAAATCAGCAATGTTCCCAAAGGCTGCTTGAAAAAATAGCCTGCGGCACGTTTCGCGCTTTCAATGTGTAGGGAAATATAGTGATTCATGATGAAAAACGTCCTTCCTGCAAACGCAAAATGCGATGTCCATAATCTTGCATCAAGGTTTCATCGTGTGCCGATACAATCACGGTCGTTCCCACTTCGTGGAATGTTTTAAACAATTCCATAATGTCCAACGCATACGCACGGTCAAGGTTGGCAGACGGCTCATCGGCAATCAATAGGCTGGGTTGATGCACCACCGCACGGGCAATACACAAACGTTGCTGTTCACCACCCGACAAGCTCACAGGGTCGGCAAGCTCGCGTCCGCCCAAGCCCACTTTTTCAATCGCCAAACGTGCGCGTTTTTCTGCCGTTTTGCTGTCATAGCCGATAATGCGTAGGGGCAACAAGACGTTTTGCAACACATTGCGGTCAAATAAAATTTTATGGTCTTGAAACACAATGCCGATGTGTTGGCGCAAATAGCCCAATTCATTATCCGACAAATTGCTCAAATCATTATTATTAATCATCACTTTGCCTTTGGTTGGTTTGGTGATGCCTGCGATGAGTTTTAACACGGTGGATTTACCCGCACCCGAATGCCCAGCCACGAAAATCATTTCGCCCTTTTCAATGGTAAAGCTGACGTTTTTCAGTGCTTGAAATCCCCCTGGGTAAACCTTGGAAACGGATTCAAAACGGATCATAATGTCATCAAATAGAATTAAAAAATAAGAATGATGCGATTATACGCGATTTATCGCCGTTTCAGGCAGCCTGAAAGGGAAAACGTGGTCGTTGTGCAACAATTTGATGCTTTTTAATAGATATTGGGTATTGTGGATAACTTTTAATTTAATATTTTCAGATAATTAAAATAGGGGCAGATATCAAATCCACCCCTGCATTCATTCAAAAAGGTTTCAGGTAGCCTTTCAGTACACAACATATTTTCAATTTATCACTAACCTGTTCCCTCTCCCTATGGGAGAGGGTTAGGGAGAGGGATAAACTTGGGGATATCTGCACGTTTTGCCCTCTCCCCATCCCTCTCCCACAGGGAGAGGGAGTTGTTTTTGCTCACATTTAAAAAGCAGCCTGAACACCTCAAACCATCACTTCAACACCGTCCGCGTCCAACGACTCAACCACGCTTTGCGATTGGCATGAGCGCGTTGCACATTCGGCGCGAAATGAACTTTTGGCACGCTGGCATGAGCCATCACGCCAGCCAATGGCGTATTTTTCACGGCAGGATAGACCCACATACTGGTGGGAATCGCACGTTGCACGGTTGGGCTTTGCAAATATTGTGCTAATTTGGCTGCCAATTCAGGCTGCTGTGCGCCATTCAATACCGCCACACCTTCCACTTGCAAATACACCCCACCTTGCAAAAACAAATTGCCCATACGCGGTGTGGATAACTTGCCTTCGCTATAAAACACTTCCGCCGCAGGGCTAGACGAATACCCCACCATCATCGGACGCGAACCGCCATTCAACGAAAATTCCTTGTAATACGCCTCTGACCAACCTTTGGTTACTTTCACCCCATTTTGACGCATTTTTTGCCACCATTGAAACGTCTGCTCTTCGCCCAAGCCGCCAATATTTGCCAATAAAAAGCCCATCGCTGGTGTGGAAGTCGCAGGATTGGGCGTAACCAACAAATTACGATATTCAGGTTTTGCCAAATCATCTAATGATTTGGGTAAGGGCAATTTTTTATCTGCAAACCATTGTTTATCATAATTAATTGCCACAAACCCAAAATTTACCGCCAACGCATTTGGCAAAGTCGTTACCGTATGACCCGAATGGGGTTGAGACGATGCCAAAATCTGCTCTTCTTTTGCTTTCAACAAATTGCCATTGTCCAAACCGTAAACCACATCGGCAATCGGTTTGCGTTTGCTGATAATCAGCTTATTTAACAATTCATTGCCATCGCCTGCTTTGATGATGCTGACTTTGGCATCGTGCTGACGCTCAAACGCCGCAATCACGTCTTTGGGCAAATCAAAACTATCATGCGTTGCCAAACGCACTTCAGTCGCAGCAAAAACAGAATGAGTTAAACAGAACAAAAACATTGTAGACAAAATACGATTTGATTTCATAGAACAAATCCTGATGTGTGGTTGGAAAATTGGAATTGTAGCAAAAGTTTTTTAACTGCATTGTGGATAAACAATAGCAACCGCGTTTTGAAACAATTAAAATAAAACACTATATTTTTAAAATATAAAAAGATATTGATGGTAATGAATGCGCAACTTTGCTGTGGATAAATTAAATTTCAAAATAAAACCAAATTCTTATGCTAAAAAATAAACTGTGGATAAAATTAATGTAAGTTATGGCATGGCTTGTGGATAAAATTGGATAATCTAAACAGATTAAATAATACTTGTGGATAAATAAACGATGATACACATACCGTTTTATTCTCACGCTCACTTATCCACAAGCGAAAAATCGGGTTTCCATCTTGAATAATCTGGATTAACCCATATATTTTATTTAATCAAACGAAACGCGGCGTTGCGCCGCCGCACCCACGCTGAAGTGGCACTTCACGCCAAAGGTTGCGTAAAATCGTTTATTTTCATATTTTTAATTCATTTATCCACAAGGAGTGATACGATGGGCTGGTTTTCTTCCAACAAAGACACAGGCATTTTTTTAGCGACTATTGAACCCAAAGACGTCCCCATTCAAACCTATATTGGCGTGGTCAATGGCGAAGCGATTATTGGTGCCAATATTTTCCGTGATATGTTTTCGTCTATCCGCGATGTGGTGGGCGGACGCGCGGGCGGTTATGAAAGTGCATTGGCAGGCGCACGTCAGGCAGCATTGGATGATATGATTGATGCCGCCAAAAAAATGGGCGCTGATGGCGTGATTGGCATTGATTTTGACTACGAAGTATTGGGCGAAACCAATGGCATGATGATGGTATCGGTAAGCGGTACTGCGGTTAAAATGGGTTAATTCAAAAGGCTGCCTGAAAAATGATTAGCAGATTACGCGGTCAATTAATTGACAAAATCCCACCGCAAATTGTGATTGATGTTAATGGCGTGGGTTACGAAGTGGATGTGTCCATGCACACCTTTTGCGCCTTGCCAGCGTTGGGCGAGACCGTACAGCTTTATACACAACTGATTGTGCGTGAAGACGCGCATTTACTGTTTGGCTTTGCCGATGTGCAAGAACGCGCCACTTTTCGCCAATTACTCAAAGTGAGCGGCATTGGTGCGAAAACCGCGTTGGGGATATTGTCCGCGCTCACGCCCGATGAATTGGCGGCGGCGATTGCGGCGGAAGATGTGAAAACCTTATCTTCCGCGCCCAGCGTGGGCAAAAAAACAGCAGAACGCATGATATTAGAATTGCGCGGCAAACTCGCCGTTTCAGGTAGCCTGAATGCCGATTTACTTACCTCCAGCGTGCCTGCGAATCATGCCGATGATATTATCAGTACCTTGTTGGCATTGGGGTATAATGAAAAAGAATCACGCGCCGCCATCAAAGGCTTGCCAGATGGCGTAGATGTGGGCGCAGGCGTGAAATGGGCATTGAAGAATTTAATGCGTTGATTTAGAATAGCCGCATTTTTTTAAAGGGACAAAGAATGAACTCACAACAAGCCAGAAACGAATTAGAACGCATGGTATTACAAGGTTTCATTACCCGATTGTGCGATTTGGGTGCCAACGAAATGCTGATTGACAAAGCATTAGAACCGTTAGATTTTGACGACATCCGCGCATGTTTACCATTAACCGATGAAGATTTAAAAAACAAATTCATTGGCTTATTCTAACCCAACAGGCTGCCTGAAAACCCATTCAGCAGCCTGTTTTTATTGACTATCTAAAAAAACAAATTCCAAATTCATCGTCAGAACGCGGCGTCTTGCCGCCGCACCCACGCTTTCGCGGCGCGTTGTAGCCATCATGTGTGGAACCCCCATATATTCCAAAATCAACAAAATAAGCAAAAACAATCTTTCAGGCAGCCTGAATAGATTATGATGCCCCTTATTTACCGTTAGGAAAACATCATGAAACAAAGAACACTCGCACAATCCGTCAGTGCCACAGGTGTAGGCTTACATTCAGGCGAACGCGTATTACTCACCCTGCACCCAGCCGAAGAAAACGCAGGCATCGCCTTTCGCCGCACCGATTTACAAGGCGAACAAGGTGAAATGGTCAAACTTCACCCCAATTTGATTAACGACACTCGTCTGTCATCCACCATCGTTACCGACAACGGTATCCGTGTTGGTACGATTGAACACATCATGTCTGCGTTCGCTGCCTACGGCATTGACAACGCCCTAATTGAACTCAACGCCCCCGAAATTCCCATTATGGACGGCAGCAGCTTGCCCTTCATCTTTTTACTGCAAGACGCTGGTGTTGTAGAACAAAACGCCCCGAAAAAATTTTTAAAAATTTTGAAACCCATTGAAATTCAAGAACCTAATAAATGGGTGAAATTTACCCCGTATGACGGTTTCAAAATGGCATTAACCATAGAATTTGACCACCCCGTATTCAACCGCTCATCACCCCGTTTTGAAATTGACTTCGCAGGACAAAGCTATATTGAAGAAATTGCCCGCGCCCGCACCTTTGGTTTTATGCAAGAAGTCGAATTAATGCGTAAACACGGCTTGGGTTTGGGTGGCAATTTGACCAATGCCATCGTGATTGATGATGCAGACGTACTCAATCCAGACGGTTTGCGCTATCCCGATGAATTTGTCCGCCACAAAATTTTAGATGCGATTGGCGATTTATACATCATCGGACACCCCATTATTGGCGCATTTGAAGGCTACAAATCAGGACACGCGATTAACAACGCCCTGCTTCGCGCCGTATTAGCCGATGAAAGCAGCTATGAATGGGTACAATTTGCCGAAGATGAAGACACCCCCAACGCCTTTTTTGGCGTAGAAACCTTAACGGCTGCCTGAAACTTGTGTTTTTAATTGATTATTTTCAAATCATTGTAAAATCGGGGCAGATATGAAATCTGCCCCTACGTTCAAGAATGCACGTTTTGCAAAAATTTTAGCTTTTTATTTGATTTTAATCAGTTAAATTCAATCATCAAAAATTTTGATTAATGCGCATCGTCCCAATTTGCGCCCACGCCCACTTCTGCCAATAACGGCACATTCAACACACCTACCCCCACATTTGCCATTAATTCAGGTAATTTCTGTTTGATTAAATCCAATTCAGATTCATGCACTTGCAATACCAATTCATCGTGAACCTGCATGATTAAACGCGATTTCAGGCTGCCTGCAACCAAAAAATCTTGCACCGCAATCATCGCCCGTTTAATCAAATCGCTGGCGGTGCCTTGCATCGGCGCATTAATCGCGGCACGTTCTGCACCCGCCCGTTTCATCGCGCTGCCGTGAATGTCTGGCAAATACAGTTTGCGCCCAAACAGCGTTTCCACAAAGCCCTGTTGCTGCGCTTGCTCTTTCGTGCGCTGCATATACTCCGCCACGCCCGTGTATCGCGCAAAATAACGCTTGATAAACATCGCCGCCGACACATTATCAATCCCCAATGATTTCGCCAAACCATATTCGCCCATGCCATAAATCAAGCCAAAATTAATCGTTTTGGCATAACGGCGTTGTTCCGATGTAATCTGTTCAGGCGGCACACCAAACACTTCTGCCGCCGTGCGTTTGTGGACATCTTCATGATTTTTAAATGCCTCAATCAAAGTCGCATCGCCCGACAAATGCGCCATAATCCGCAATTCAATTTGCGAATAGTCTGCTGAAACAATCACATACCCATCAGGCGCAGTAAAAGCACGGCGTACTTGTCGCCCTTGTTCTGTGCGAATCGGGATATTTTGCAAATTCGGATTGTTGCTCGCCAAACGTCCCGTAATCGCCACCGCTTGCGCGTAATTGGTGTGCACGCGCCCTGTTTGCGGATGAATCATTTCAGGCAGTTTGTCGGTATAAGTGGATTTTAATTTTGCCAAACTTCTGTTTTGTAAAATTAATTTGGGCAATGGATAATCATCTGCCAATTTTTCCAACACGCTTTCATCGGTAGAATAACCGCCACTCGCCGTCTTTTTCACCCCTTTGGTGGGAATGCCCAACTGATTAAACAAAATATCTTGTAATTGCTTGGGCGAATTCAAATTAAATGGTTGTCCAGCCAAATCAAATGCTTGCTGTTCCAATACCAATAATTCCGCGCCCAATGCCGCGCTTTGCTTTGCCAATTCCGTGCGGTCAATCAATACGCCCGTTCGCTCCATTGCCAGCAGCACTTGCGCTACGGGCAATTCCATATTGACATACATATCAAGCTGTTGTGCATCCATCAAACCGCGCAAATGTTGCTCAATCCGCAGTGCAAAATCCGCATCTTGGCAAGCGTAGGCGGTGGCATCGGCAACCGACACATCGGAAAACGGAATCTGTTTCGCGCCTTTGCCGCACAATGATTCATAAGTGATGGTTTCCAAACCCAACCAGCGTTCCGCCAATTCATCCAAACCATGCCCCAAATGACTTTCCACAATATACGATGCCAACATCGCATCGCCTGCTATGCCTTTTAACTCAATCCCATGATTTAAAAAGACATGTTGGTCATATTTCAAATTTTGACCAATTTTTGCCAAATTTTGGTTTTCTAAAAATGGCTTTAAATGGTTTAACACGGTTTCTAGTGTAAGTTGTTGTTCTGCCAATGAATGAGCAACGGGGATATACACCGCCTCGCCCGCCGCAAATGCCATGCTGATGCCCACCAATCGCGCCGACATCGGGTCTAATGAAGTGGTTTCCGTATCCAAACCGATTTGGGAACACGATTGCAGCTTTGCCACCAAATCAGCTAATTGTTCAGGCGTGGTAATGGCTTGATAATTCAATTCTTTAGGCGTTTCATCAATTTTTTTGATGATTTCAGGCTGCCTGAAAACGGTGGGCGTGGTTTCCGCGAATAAATCAGCCGTTGTGCCTGTATTTAATTGATTTTCCGCCTCTTTGAGCCATGTTTTGAAACCCAATTCACGGAAACGCGGTACCAATGCTGCCCAATCAGGCGTACGGCGCACCAAATCCGCCAAACCATGGGGCAATTCCGCGCCCAAATCCACATCGGTTTTAATCGTTACCAATTCATATGACAGCGGCAGTTGTGGCAAAGCAGCGCGTAAGTGTTCGCCAATTTTTCCTTTAAATTCATCGGCGCGGCGCATGATTTCATCCAGCGAACCAAATTCTGCCAACCATTTTGCCGCCGTTTTTTCGCCACATTTTTCTACCCCTGGGACATTGTCCACTTTGTCGCCCATCAGCGCGAGAAAATCGCGGATTTGTTCGGGTTTCACGCCAAATTTTGCCAATACGCCATCGGCATTCAGCGTCTCATTTTTCATGGTATTGACCAGCGTGATGCGGTCATTGACCAGTTGCGCCATGTCTTTGTCTCCTGTGGAAATGATGACGTTCAAGTCTTGCGCGGCTGCCTGAACCGCCAACGTGCCAATCACATCATCGGCTTCCACATCATTGATTTTCAATACTTTCCAGCCCATCAATGCCACCAAATCAGGCAGCATTTCGGCTTGTGGGCGCAAATCATCGGGCATCGGTGGGCGCGTGGCTTTGTAATCGGGAAAGAGGGTGTGGCGGAAATTTTTGCCTTTGGCATCAAACACACAGGCGCAATAATCGTGCGGCTGCTCGGTACGCAGTCGGCGCAACATATTGAGGACGCCATACACCGCATTGGTCGGCGTGCCATCGGGCGCGGAAAGGTGGGTCATGGCGTAAAACGCGCGGTAGAGATAGGACGAACCGTCCACGAGCAGTAGGGTTTTGGTGGTCATAATCGGATTTGAAATATTTGAAAATAGGGCGATTATACGCAAAAAAATTGCCCCAAAACGAAGAATTGTTTGGGGCGATGACGATATTTTAGGATTGATTTTTCTGTTGTTCAATCACCATTTGTTTTATTAAATTGCGAACCACGATTTGTGAATCGGTACTTAGGGGCTAATGACAATTCATTTTGCACTTGCTTTTGCATCAAAAATCGCCCACTTCTGCGTCAAAAATACTCATCAGGTGTTCAACCTGATTCGCATTTTTTCCTTGAATTGGTCGTTTTTGCTGACAAAATCAAGGTATAAAACGAAATGTCA
>JBHARQ010000283.1:0-4328 GCA_041831015.1 Simonsiella sp.
ACGCGCCTTTGGCTGCGCCCGATTTCCACGCCGTCCCCGCAATATCCAAATGCGCCCAATGATACGATTCTGCAAAATGCGCCAAGAATGTTGCCGCCGTAATCGTGCCAGCAGGACGACCACCGATGTTTTGCATATCCGCGAAATTGGATTTTAATTGCTCTTTATATTCAGGGAATAAGGGGAGTTGCCATGCTTTATCGTTGCTTTCACGCGCGGCTTGCAATAATTCGTCTGCCAAATCTTGATGATTGGACATCAAACCACTTGCCACATGACCCAAAGCAATAATACACGCCCCCGTCAAAGTCGCTACGTCAATCACAGCTTTGGGTTTGAACTGCTGTTCCACATACGTCAGCGCATCGCACAATACCAAACGCCCTTCGGCATCGGTATTTAAATTTTCAATGGTGGTACCGTTCATGGCTCGCACCACATCACCTGGTTTAGACGCGCCGCCATCAGGCATATTCTCGCAAGTGGCAACCACCACCGCCAAATTAATCGGCAATTTGGCTTTGACTGCGGCGATAAATGTGCCAATCACGGTTGCCGCGCCACACATATCGTATTTCATCTCGTCCATGCCCTCCCCCGGTTTGAGAGAGATGCCGCCGCTATCAAATGTCAAACCTTTGCCAACCAACACAATCGGTTCGGCTGACGAATCGGCTGCGCCAAAATATTTTAATTCTAATAATTTCGGCTCTTGAATGCTGCCTTTTGCCACACCCCAAAACGATGGCATGTTTTCACGAATGTAATCTGCGCCTAAAATTTTGGCTTCTGCGCCCAATGCTTGCGCTTCTTTGGCAGCCGTTTCGGCTAAATAAGTGGGCGTGCAGATATTGGACGCGGTATTACCCAAATTTTTGCATAAATTCACACCATATAATAAAGCCTCCGCAAAATCACAGGCTGCCTGAACCACTTGACCGTGTTTGGCATGAACCAACTCAACTTCTTGCAATTTCGCAGGATTTTTCTCTTTTTTGTAATCATCAAAACGGTAAACCGCTTCACCGATGGCAGCAATCAAAGCTTCGGTAACGCGTGGCGAATCCACTTCGCAAAATGGATTGATGTCCACTGAAACTTGCTCTTGTTTGGCTAACCATGTTGCTGCTTCTTTTGCGCCTTTTTGCAATGTTTCCACTTTTAAATCAGTAAAACGCAACACCGCAATCGCTTGCAGGCTGCCTGAAACGGGAATATTTGCGCTGACAAAACTGTCTTTTTCGCCTAAAGCATCAAACACCAACTGCGCGTTATCTGATGGTAATTGCGATTTTTCAGTGCAAATCCATAATTGTGAATGGTATTGGGATTGCGTGGCTACGGTAATATTCATCTTTTTACTTTCAAATCAATATAATGACAATTTATTTTCAGACTATTTTTAATATATAACACATCAAAATACTGCCCAAAACATCATTGCCAAACGGTTGAAAAATCTTATTGTGCCATATATTCATAGCGCAAACATTCATTTTTGCGTTCGCTATGAATGGTCATGGTAAAAACAATCACATCAGGCATACATAATAATTCAGCACGATACTCATCGGGCGCGCACCAATAGGCTTGATTCGGCACAAATTGCCCATTTTGATAAGAAAATTCAAAAATAGGCTCGTATTGTTCATTGCGATACCGCTCAAAAATGAGCTGACTGCCTGAAAATCGCCAGCGTTTTTTATCATGGCACACACGCCCATTTTCCAGAATAATGGTTTCATCAAAATCAATCCATTCATCGTGAACACGCACAGTTACCGTACCATGACCATTCATATTCCAATTCATTTGTGAACCTGTTTGGCTACGTGATGTGAATGTGAGCGAATGAATATCAGCAAATCGTTTTTTAAGAGATGTGAGCATGACAATCCATCGAATAAGTTTTTGAAATACAAACTGTTTCGTGCCACCCACCCAAAAGCGTGGGTGCGGCGGCAAGACGCCGCGTTCCGCCAAAACTACCGCGATAATTCGCGCTGCAAGGCTTGTACGTTGGCTTGGCGGTCGCGTACCACATTGTTTAATTTGGTAATGCTTGCCGTGTCATTGCGTTTTTGCGCGGTGCTTAATTGGGTTTGGGCAATTTTGAGTGCGGTTTGTTCGCGTTCAATTTCTTGGCTCAATACTTCGCGGCGCGACAACACGGGCGTGGTGGGCGGCTGATAAATCAAGGGATGATTCGGGCGCGACAGGGCAACGTGGGTGCGTTGATTGGTTTTCAGGCTGCCTGAAACATTGGCGCGCGCCGACGTTTTACCTTGCGGATGCGATTCGTTTTGCGTGGTTAAAACGCGTGGCGGCGGCGGTGGCAAAATCGGCGTGCGGTCGTATGAACCGTATTCATAGTCATACCAAATTTTGGCAATCGGGTCGTTGTGGTCAAGCGTTTCTGTTAAGACGGTGGTTTGCTCGGTCGGCAACGCCACTTCGCTGGCAACGCTAATCGGCGGCGCAAAAATCGCACGGTCGCTTTCGCTGATGCCGTTGATTTTAGAAGGTTTGCAACTGGCATCTTGTTTGACCGTGGTGTAAGCAGGTTTGCCGTGAATCAGGCAAATATAAGTTGTCTGCGCCAAAGCAGTTGGTGCCAGCCATAAGCTGACAAGCCATACATATTTTTTCATTTTAATCATGAACGCCCTTTATTCGGTGAGCATTTCAATGCCATCATCGCCTAATTGCGCTGCCAATTCCGCCGCCGTGCCGTGTTCGCCAATGCGATAATCAGGCGCAATCTGTGCCAATGGCAACATCACAAACCCTCGCAAATGAGCGCGTGGATGCGGCAATTCCAACACATCAGATTGCACCACCTCATGCTGATAATCAATGATGTCCAAATCCAACGTACGCGGCGCATTACGAAACGTGCGAACACGCCCAAATTGCTGCTCAATCCCTTGCAACAAGCGCAACAAATCCTGCGCCGACGCGCTGGTTTGAGCGATTGCCACCGCATTAATAAAATCAGGTTGGTCAGCATACCCCACAGGCGCGGTGCGATACAAAGGCGACAATGTAAACTGATGAATTTCAGGCAGCCGCGCAACCGTTTCGGCGGCTTGACGGACTTGCTGGGCAGGTTGTTCCAAATTACTGCCAAAAGCGATGATGACGGTGTGCATAACAAATCATTAAAAAAATTAAACAAAAACATTCAACAGGCTGCCTGAAATTTACCAGAACGCGGCGTCTTGCCGCCGCACCCACGCTTTAGATGAGTGGCACGAAATAGATTTGCGTCCCATTCAGACCGTTTTTAAGTTCGCTTTCACTACACGACAAAAATGGAACGGCGACGGCTCGTCGCCATATTTCAAATATTTAATTTAAGGCAGCCTGAAACTTCAAAACCTATCGGCTGTGTTTCATCAAACGCTGTTTTTCACGTTTCCAATCCGCTTCTTTGCTGGATTCACGTTTATCGTGCAATTTTTTACCTTTGGCTAAACCGATTTCCGCTTTGATTTTGCCGCGATGAAAATGCATATTCAACGGCACAATGGTATAACCAGCGCGTTCCGTTTTACCAATTAATTTATTGATTTCACGCTGATTTAATAACAATTTGCGCGGACGAACAGGGTCAGGTTTCACATGCGTAGAAGCCGTAGGCAACGCCGTAATATGGCAACCCACCAAATAAAACGCATCTTTTTTCCAATAAATATAGCTTTCTTTCAACTGCACGCGTCCTGCACGAATCGCTTTCACTTCCCAGCCTTCCAGCACCAAACCTGCTTGAATTTGCTCTTCTATGAAATAATCGTGAAAGGCTTTGCGGTTATTTGCAATAGACATAATGATGTTTCCTAATGGATTTAAATAGCGTGATTTTAACAGAAATTTGATTTCAGGCTGCCTTTTGATGAAAATGATGTGATGCGTTTAAATGTAAACATGGGGCTTTTACTTAAATTTAATTTAACAAATGAAAACGCTTTCGTTATAATCACGCGGTTTACTAATTCACACATTCAGTTTTCAGGATAATTATAAAATGCTTCAATCCGCACTCGGTTTCCCGATGGAAACCGTTTTGGTTTTTATTGCCCTGCTGGTGGGCGCGATTGCGATTGATTTGTTCGCGCATCGGGACAATCACACCATTTCTCTTAAAAGTGCGGCTGGTTGGTCGGTATTTTGGATTGTGGTGTCATTGGCATTTGGTGGCTATTTGTGGCTGCATCATGGCACGGATACTGCCAGCTTATTTTTCACGGGTTACGCATTAGAAAAAATATTATCTATTGATAATTTGTTTGTCATGATGGCTATTTTTTCATGGTTTAATATTCCTG
>JBHARQ010000284.1:0-9804 GCA_041831015.1 Simonsiella sp.
AATAAAAAATAATTTTACTTTTAAATAAAATATGTTTTGTAATTCAATGTAATCTAAATTTGTAAATGACATTGCCTAAATAATCCGCAAGGCGTATGATTTTCTGATTGTTTCATTCGGAGAAAAATCATGAAAAAGCGTTTATTGACCTTATTAATGATGATGAATTTGGCAGCGTGTAGCACGTCTTCCAGCGATGAAATTGCCGCACTTCGCGCACAATTGAACGAAAAAGACGTTGCCATTCAATTGTCTGCCCAAAATACCGAAAAATTACAAAAAACCTACACTGATATGTATTTTGAGCTGGACAGCCTGACGGTGGACAGTTTCAAGGTGAAAGTAGCGCGTGGCGACACGTTTTATGCGTATATTGGGCGACCGAGTTGTGGTGATTGCAATGCGTTTGAACCGTTGTTTAAACGTTATATTCGTGAACATCGGCTCAATGGCAAATTGTATTTTGTCAATGTGCATTTTTTGCAGCAAGATAAAGAAAAATGGACGGCGTTTAAACAACAATATGGCTTGATGGGAACGCCTGTATTAGCCAAATACAGTCGCGGCAAACAGGTCAATAAATGGGATAAAGAAGCCATTGGCGAGATTAAAATGGCAGATGTGGAAGCATGGTTGAAATTAAATGGCTTATAAATTTATTTAAAATCAATTTATTATTTAGAATACTTGAAAATTGATACAATAACACCATTTACCTGACTAAGTTGGTAGGATTTAACTCATTTCACCAACTTTATTCATGATTAATTTTTTAAAGAAAGCCATCAAAATGACTCAAGAAAAAACTTCTTTGATTGAATTTCCAACTCAATTCAATTTGAAAATCATGGGTGCAGAACATCCTGATTTTGTACCTGAAATTTTAAAAGCCATCCAAGAACACGCGCCCAACACGTGTGAAGACGATGTGAAATTACGCCCCAGCTCCAGCGGCAATTTTGTCGGCGCAACGGTAACCGTGTATGCTGAAAATCAAGAGCATTTGGATAATATTTACCGTTGTGTCACATCGCATCCGATGGTTAAAGTGGTGTTTTAAAATTCAGGCAGCCTGAAAATGAAAATTGTACAATTAGGCAGACAAGAATACGCCCCCATTTTTGAACAAATGCAAGCGTTTAATGCCAAACGCACCGAAGAAACAGAAGATGAATTGTGGGTGGTAGAACACTACCCCGTCTTTACACAAGGTCTGGCAGGCAAACCTGAACATTTGTTGATGTCTAGCAATATTCCTGTGGTACAAATTGACCGTGGCGGACAAATTACCTATCATGGCTTGGGTCAATTAGTGGTGTACACCATGATTGACTTTAAACGGCGTAAAACCAGCGTTCGGCACATTGTGTCGGCATTGGAAAACGCGATTATTGCCACCCTTGCCGAATACGGCATCACCGCCGCCGCCGACCCTCATCGCCCTGGTGTGTATGTGGGCGAACGAAAAATTGCATCATTGGGTTTGCGAATTAAAAATGGTTCGGTGTATCATGGGCTGGCTTTGAACGTGGACATGGATTTAGAGCCATTCCACCAAATTAACCCATGTGGTTATGCGGGCATGGAAATGACGCAAATCCGCGATTATGTCCAACCCGCGCCCACACTAGACGATGTGGCGGCGCGATTAACCACGCATTTAATCCAACTTTTATAGTCGTTCAAACACAAAATAGGACAAGGCGACAGCGACCGCCGTGTACGAATAGTACATAAGGGAGCTGGCAACGCTGTACTATTTTAATTTTGAATGACTATAAATTCAGGCAGCCTGAATGAACCCACACTTTAAGGACAGACTTGCCAAGTTCTCCGTTTCGTAGGGGCAGATTTCATATCTGCCCTGTCCACAAACTTGGATTTCTGTACTTCACAAAGGGCGGATATGAAATCCGCCCCTACGACAAAATAAGAACTTGGCAGGTCTGCACTTTAAGGAACACAAATTATGTATGGCATTACTTTTAATTTAAACGTCTCTGATTTACAAATGTTTTATTCACAAAATGAAACACAAGCCCAAGCCGAAATCGCGCAAATGCTGGCAACTTTTGGCTTCAAAGGCGTAGGCAACACTTATTTATGTAAAGACGGCGATATTGTTAATTTAATGGCAGCCGTAGAAGCATTGAAAAAACAATCATGGTTTTCATCAGCCGTAGAAAACATTCAAGCGTTTCGTGTAGAAGAATGGTTTGATTTGACGCAATTTGTACGCGCTTAATGTGAAGATTTTTCAGGCAGCCTGTTGCCCAAAAATATGAAATTGGAAGATGAAAGAGCGTAACCTATCATCTTCCCATTGTTTATTATGCATCAATCAACTATTCCACATAGAAAGAACTCGCTTTATGACACCCAACGGTCATACCGTCATGATTACAGGTGGCGCAACAGGCATCGGCTTTGCGCTGGCAAAACAATTTCACGCAGCAGGCAATCAAATCATCTTGATTGGGCGGCGTGAAGATGTGTTGCGACAAGCCGCCGAACAACTTTCAGGCTGCCGTTTTGCCGTTGCCGATATTGCCAATGCGGACGACCGCGCCCGTTTGGTACGCGATTTTCCCGATGTGAATATTCTGATTAACAACGCTGCCGTACAATTCACCAAACCCTTTATTGAACAAACCGAAGCCGAAATCCAACAAGAAATTGACACCAATTTAACCGCCCCCGTATTACTCACCAAATTATTATTGCCATCATTATTGGACAAACCTCATGCGGCGGTGATTAATATTTCATCAGGTTTAGCGATTGTCCCAAAAGAAAGCTGCGCCCTATATTGCGCCAGCAAAGCAGGCTTACACAGTTTTTCACAAGTATTGCGCTGGCAATTAGAAAACAGCCCTGTGCGCGTATTTGAAATCTTACCGCCGATGGTGGCAACGCCTCTATCGCAAGGCAAAGGCTATGCCAAACTCAAAATTTCGCCCGAAGAATTAGCCAACGAATTTTGGCGCGATTTCCAGCGCGACCACTACGAAATCATGGCAGGCAAAAGCAAATGGCTGTATTGGGCAAACCGCCTTTCCGCCACATTAGGGCAACGGATTATGCGGAAAGGGTTGTAATGTTTAATGTGAATTTAGGATAAATGATAAAGTTATCTTTTAAATAACAGCAACCTCATTCCCTCTCCCTATGGGAGAGGGTTAGGGAGGGGGAAATCTGCGGACGTTGCGCCCTCTCCCCAGCCCTCTCCCATAGGGAGAGGGAGTTAGGCTGTTGATATTTTAAAATAATCTATTTTAAAGATATTTATCCCGAATTCACATCACCGCGCAGCCTAAAAAATCAATTTAACAAACCAAAACAAAGCATTCTATTATGACCACAGAAAATCAACCCCTATCCAACGCCCAAGGCGTGAAACACAAAGGCGCAGACAAGACCGCCCGTATTCCCATCAAAGTGGTGCCATTAGAACAAAAATTGAAAAAACCCGAATGGATACGCGCCAAAATTCCGACTGGGCAAAAATTCTTTGAAATCAAAAATATCTTGCGCGACCAAAAAATGCACACCGTTTGCGAAGAAGCATCTTGCCCCAATATCGGCGAATGCTTTAGCAAAGGCACGGCTACATTTATGATTATGGGCGATATTTGCACACGCCGCTGTCCATTCTGCGATGTGGGACACGGTCGCCCCAATCCACTAGACCCCGATGAACCCAAAAATCTAGCGGAAAGCGTGGCAGCCATGAATTTACGCTATGTCGTGATTACATCGGTGGACAGAGACGATTTGCGCGATGGCGGCGCACAACATTTTGCCGATTGCATCAATGCCATCCGTGAACGCAGCCCACAAACCAAAATTGAAATTCTCGTACCTGATTTCCGTGGACGTTTAGACATTGCATTAGATATCCTGTCTCAAAATCCGCCCGATGTCATGAACCACAACCTAGAAACCCATCCACGTTTATACAAGCAAGCTCGCCCAGGGTCAGATTACCAACACTCATTAGAATTACTCCGCCGATTCAAAGAATTAGTGCCAAACGTACCCACCAAATCAGGCATTATGGTTGGTTTGGGCGAAACAGATGACGAAGTCCGCGAAATCATGCGCGATATGCGCGCGCATAATATTGAAATGATTACCGTTGGACAATATTTACAGCCATCAGACGGACATTTGCCCGTATTGCGCTACGTTACGCCTGAAATGTTCAAACAATTTGAAAAAGAAGCGTATGAAATGGGCTTTACCAATGCCGCGATTGGCGCGATGGTTCGTTCCAGCTACCATGCCGATGTGCAAGCAGAAGAAGCATTAAAAGAAAGCGCGTGTGGGCATCACTAAAACATTCAGGCAGCCTGAAAACATCATCAATATGTTTCAGGCTGCCTGAATCGCATTTCAAAAACAAAATTCCTGTTCTTTTGCCAGAACGCGGCGTCTTGCCGCCGCACCCACGCTTTTGGGTGTGTGGCGCGGAACCGTCCGCATTTCATCACAACGGCGTGGCGTGGCTTTGCCCACGATTTGGGATATTTCGTAGGGGCAGATTTTATATCTGCCCTCTCCACAAACAGGGCGGATATGAAATCCGCCCCTACGATAAAATGTCTGGCTAATCGTAGGCATAGCCCACGCTACCATCATCGGTACCTACGAAGAACGCGCCGTTCCGTGCCACTTCCCCAAAAGCGTGGTGCGCGGCAAGACGCGCGTTCCCGTCAAAATTCAGGCTGCCTGAAAGATTAATGCACTTCCGAACGTTTAAAATCACGCGGTCTGAAACCCAACACCGCCAACGTAGCAAAATACAAAATCATCGACAATCCAATCAAACCCGACAACTGCACAATCCGTAATAAACCGCCCACGTCTTCCCAACGATACGGTAAAAATTGCTGCGCTGCCCACAAACCCGCTGCCATCACACCCAATGCCACGCTTAATTTCAATAAAAAGCTGCGCCAGCCTGCTTTGGGTTGATAAATCTTCCGTTTTTTCAAAATGTTCAGCAGCAAACTCATATTAATCGTTGCCCCCAAACCAATCGCCAACGCCAAACCAACGTGTTTTAATTGCCAAACCAGTAATAAATTGAAAATTTGTGTGCTGGCTAATGACACCATGGCAATTTTCATCGGCGTTTTCACATCTTTTTTCGCATAAAATGCTGGGGCAAGAATCCGTACCATAATCATCGGCAGCAAGCCCACAGAATAGGCAATCAACGCATATTGCGTCATTTCCGCGTCATAACTGGTAAATTGGTTGTACATAAACAAGGTTGCCACCAACGGATACGCCAACACCGCCAAACCCACCGCCGCAGGCATAATCAGCAACAAACACAATCGCAAACCCCAATCCAATAGAGCAGAATATTCTGTCATATTATCCGATGCCACATGTTTGGATAAGCTGGGCAATAAAATCGTGCCTAACGCCGCACCAATCACGCCCGATGGCAATTCCATCAAACGGTCAGCGTAATACATCCACGACACGCTACCTGCCACCAAAAACGATGCAAAAATGGTATTAATTACCAATGAAATTTGCGCCACCGATGAGCCAATAATAGACGGTACCATTTGTTTCATCACGCGATTCACGGCAGGGTCACGGAAATTCAATTTGGGCATTTTCAAAAAACCCAGTTTAAATAACCATGGTAATTGAAACGCCAACTGCAACACCCCACCGACAAAAACCGCCCAGCCCAACGCCATAATCGCAGGGTCAAAATACGGCACAAAAAAGACGGCAAAGACGATAAATGAAATATTCAAAAAAGTCGGTGTGAATGCAGGTACAGAAAATTTACCGTATGTATTCAAAATACTGCCCACAAATGACGACAATGAAATCAACAAAATATAGGGAAACACCACGCGCAATAAATCCACCGCCAATTCAAATCGCGTGCCATCGCCTTGCGTAAACCCTGCGGCGGTTGTCCAAATCAGAAAAGGCGCAGCAATAATCCCCAAAGCCGTTACAATGGTTAAAGCAAAAATCAGCATCCCTGCCACATGTTGAACAAATAATTGCGTATTTTCAGGGGTTTGATTTTGTTTGTAATCTGCCAATATGGGAACAAAGGCTTGCGAAAACGCGCCTTCGGCAAAAATACGGCGCAATAAATTGGGTAGCTTAAATGCAACAACAAACGCATCCATTGCCATGCCTGCGCCAAAAATTCGCGCCAAAATGGCATCGCGCACAAAGCCCAAAATGCGTGAAATCATGGTCATGCTGCTGATTCTGGCTAATACGGAAAGTAGATTCATGATAATGGTCTGAAAAATGGAAAATAATCTATTTTAACGCGGAATGTGTTTTCAGGCAGCCTTATATATTATAATCCCGCGTTTTCCAACAAGAAAAATAGTTGCTTTTATCTATTTTAGAGGTTTTATGTATGTATAACAAAGAATTAGCCTGTTCTGCTCAAGCAGATGCAATGAGTACGATTCATTGCGCGGTCAAGGCAGTTAGCGACCCATTGTGGGAGTGGTTGGTATGGATTCTGGTGGGTGTGGGTTTGTTTTTTACCGTGATGACGGGATTTGCCCAAATACGCTTATTAGGTCGCAGCATTAAGGAGATGTCGGGGAGCCGCCAAAATCCGCAAGACCCACATGGGATTACCGCATTCCAAGCGTTTGTAACGGGTTTGGCGAGCCGTGTGGGGACGGGGAATATTGCTGGTGTGGCGATTGCAATTACGGTTGGCGGGCCGGGAGCGGTGTTTTGGATGTGGCTGACGGCGTTGATTGGTATGGCATCGGCATTTGCTGAATCCAGCTTGGCGCAATTATTTAAAATTCGGGATAAACATACAGGTTTATTTCGCGGTGGCCCTGCGTATTATATTGAACAAGGCTTGGGACAAAAATGGCTGGGAACGGTGTTTTCCATTAGCCTGATTTTATGTTTTGGCTTTGTGTACAATGCCATTCAGTCTAATGTGATTAATTCGTCTATTCAATCCATTGTCGGTGTGGATACACCCGCATGGAAAGATATGGACGGTCATATTATGGTGGGTGTGGGCTTAATTATTTGTGCTGCGCCGATTATTTTTGGTGGCATTAAACGCGTTTCGCGTGCGGCTGAAATGATTGTGCCTGTGATGGCAATTTTATATTTGTTAATGGCATTATTTGTCATTGCGACCAATTTGCAGCACATTCCCAATATGTTCAAATTGATTTTTGAAGATGCGTTTACCTTTAAAGCGGCAGGTGGCGGATTATTGGGTGGATTGATTTCACAAGCGATGTTGTTGGGGATTAAACGCGGTTTGTATTCCAATGAAGCAGGTCAAGGTTCTGCGCCCAATGCCGCAGCCGCAGCCGATGTGAAACACCCTGTATCGCAAGGTTTGATTCAAATGTTGGGCGTATTTGTGGACACGATGATTGTGTGTTCATGTACCGCATTTATTATTTTATTGGCAGAACCTGAAGTGTTGGCAGCCGCCAAAGGCAATGGCATGATGCTGACACAAGTGGCGTTGGTACACCATGTGGGCGAATGGGGACGTTATTTCTTGGCGGCGATTTTGCTGATGTTCTGTTTTACCACCATTATTGGTAACTATGCTTACGCCGAAGCAAACGTGCAATTTGTGGCAAACAATCGCATGGTGTTAGCATTCTTTAGAATGCTGGTATTGGGTTTTGTGTTTTTTGGAGCGGTCAGCGAATCGGATGTGGTATGGGATGCAGGCGATTTGATGATGGGCATTATGGCATTGATTAACTTGATTGTGATTGCGCTGTTGTACAAACTGGTGTTGTTGCTGCTCAAAGATTATCAAGTGAAATTGAAATTGGGCAAAGAGCCTGAATTTAAATTGTCAGAACACCCCGTATTAAAACGTAAAATTAAAAACGATATTTGGTAAATCAAATTTCAGCCAGCCTTTCAGCACACGATATTTTCTGAAAGGCTGGCTGAATTTTTGCCAGAACGCGGCGTCTTGCCGCCGCACCCACGCTTTTAGGTTAGTGGCGCGGAACCGTCCGCATTTCATCACAACGGCGTAGCGTGGGTTTTGCCCACGATACCATTTTTCTATGGAGAACACACCGTTCCGTGCCACTGGTTTTAAGCGTGGGTGCGGCGGCAGAGACGCCGCGTTCTGTCAGATAAAAGGTTTGGTTGGAAGGCAATAAAATGGGTGTTTTTGATGGGTGGTTGGGGTTTCAGGCTGCCTTTTTTGCATAAATAGGCTATAATCCGCGCCGTTTGCAATTTTTAAGGAAACTTCACAAAATGTTACATCACGCAAAAACGGCATTGGCGGGCGCACAAATTTTATTTGTGGCGTTTGGCGCAACGGTGTTGGTGCCTTTATTAACAGGTTTGAATCCTGCGCTGGCGTTGCTGGGGGCGGGTCTCGGTACTTTATTGTTTCAGCTTTTGACGAAACGTAAAGTGCCGATTTTCTTGGGTTCGTCCTTTGCGTTTATCGCGCCGATTATCGCAGCGAAGCAGCAATGGGGCATGGGCGCAACGATGTTTGGTTTGTTTGCGGCTGGTTTTATGTATTTTGTGTTTGCGGTATTGGTGCGTTGGCGTGGGCTGGAGGCGGTGCATAAGTTGTTGCCACCTGTGGTAATTGGACCGGTGATTATGGTGATTGGTTTGTCGGTGGCAGGTGCGGCGAGCAGCATGGCGGTGGGCAAAAGTGGCGATACGCAAGTGGTGGAATATGGCACGGCGGTGATGATTTCCGCGTTTACCTTTGGTGTCACGGTGCTGGTAACGGTGTTTGGTAGCAAGATGATGAAGTTAATCCCGATTTTGGTTGGGGTATCGGCTGGTTATCTTTTGGCAGCGATGATGGGGCAAGTGAATTTTCAAGGTGTGATTGACGCGCCGTGGTTTGCTATTCCTGAATTTACCAAACCTGAAGTGAATTGGAGCGCGGCACTTTTCATGCTGCCTGTAGCGATTGCGCCTGCGATTGAACACATTGGCGGCGTGATGGCGATTGGCGCGGTAACAGGCAAGGATTACACGAAAGACCCTGGATTGGACAAAACTTTGGCAGGTGATGGTTTGGGTGTGTGTGTGGCGGGTTTGATTGGTGGCCCACCTGTAACGACTTATGGCGAAGTAACAGGCGCGGTGATGATTACCAAAAACAGCAATCCTGTGATTATGACTTGGGCGGCGATTTTTGCGATTTGTATGGCATTTTTGGGCAAATTTAATGCGTTTTTGGCGTCTATTCCGTTGCCTGTGATGGGTGGGGTGATGTTGCTGTTGTTTGGTACGATTGCATCATTGGGTTTGAAAACGTTGGTGGATGCAAAAGTGGATTTGATGCGCCCGAAAAATCTCGTGATTGTCAGCGCGACTTTAACGGTGGGTTTGGGCGGCATGGTGGTAAAAGCAGGAGACATTGCGTTGGCTGGTGTGGGATTATGCGCGTTATTGGCGATGATTTTGAATGCGATTTTGCCTGACCGCGATGAATGATTTAAAAAATAAAATCAGACCAGAACCTTTGCAAAACTTGCATTTTTAAACGTAGGGGCGGATTTTATATCCGCCCTTATTTTGTAATTACTTGAAAATAATAAATTAAAATTTTGGTAGCAAAAGGGCGGATATGAAATCCGCCCCTACGAAAAGTTTTACAAAAGTTTCAGGCAGCCTGAATGATGATTGATAGCTGAATTTACAATCCAAGTGCAACAAAAAAAGAAGTACCCATCAACTAGAATATAATTTTGTTTCCACACAAAAACCACTTCCGAATGATGAGTACTTCCTACCAACATCTTACAATAA
>JBHARQ010000285.1:0-2513 GCA_041831015.1 Simonsiella sp.
AACACACGCTTTTATATTTTAGGATTAGCACCAAATGCATCGCGAATTTCCATTCGATTTTGGTTAGATACCACTTTTGGCGAATTGGCGCATCATTTAGCAAACCATTGGCAAGATTTAGCAATGGAACCATGTGCATGGAAAACACCACCGTCCATTTGGCGTTTAATTGGCGAAACGGCAGTTAAATTTAAGCGAAAAGACGGTAATGGCTATGAATTGCCCAAATTAGAAAACGTATCTCCTGTTTTAGCTGGTGAAATGACTCGTGCTATTCTCAATGATACGCCTTATCCAATGAGTTTACTTTCGCAACTCATCACACGCCTGCGTGCAGATGGCGATATCAATGGCATTCGGATTGCTATGATTAAAGCGGTTTTGCAACGAAAATTTAGAAAAGGTCTGATAACAGAAGGAGTTCCTATGAGCTTAAATTTAGAAAGTGAAAATACTGCCTATTTAATGGGTAGATTATTTGCGGTATTGGAACGCATTCAATCGCAAGCATTGGGTGAATTAAATGCTGGGATTGCCGACCGTTATTATGGTTCAGCATCGTCGGTGCCATATTCGGTATTTCCACGTTTATTGAGTGGTGCCAAACATCATTTGTCGCGTTTGCGTAAAGACAAAGCGGGTATGGCAGTTATTTTAGATAAAGATTTGGGCGATATTATTTTCAGGCTGCCTGAAACATTCCCACGTCATTTTAGCATTGATGAACAAGGGCGTTTTGCCATTGGCTATTATCATCAAAAACAAAGTTATTTTGCTAAAAAAGCCATGATTGACAATCCAGTTGAAGAATAAGGAGTATGAAAATGTCTATCAAAAATCGTTATGAATTTGTTTATTTTTTTGATGTAACCAATGGCAATCCAAACGGAGACCCAGACGCAGGTAATATGCCACGCCTTGACCCTGAAAGCAGTAAAGGTTTGGTAACAGACGTGTGTTTAAAACGTAAAATTCGTAATTTTATTGAATTAAGCTATGAAAATCAGGCTGGTTACGAAATTTATATCAAAGAAAAAAGTGTATTAAATGTACAAAATAAACGGGCTTATCAAGCCTTGGATATTGAACCAGAGGCAAAAAAACTGCCCAAAGATGAAGCCAAAGCACGTGAAATTACCCAATGGATGTGTAAAAATTTCTTTGATATCCGTGCATTTGGTGCCGTAATGACTACCGAAGTCAATAGTGGACAAGTGCGTGGTGCGGTACAGTTAGCGTTTGCTCAATCCATTGACCCGATTATTCCGCTAGAAGTATCTATCACACGCATGGCAGTAACCAATGAAAAAGATTTGGAAAAAGAACGTACAATGGGACGCAAATACATCGTGCCTTATGCGTTATATCGTGTACACGGTTTTATTTCAGCCAAATTAGCGGAAAAAACTGGCTTTTCCGATGAAGATTTGGAAAAACTGTGGAAATCATTAAAACTGATGTTTGAACATGACCATTCGGCAGCTCGTGGCGAGATGTCAGCACGCAAATTGATTGTCTTTAAGCATGATAATGAGTTGGGTAGCCAGCCTGCTCATCAACTATTTGACCGTGTAACCGTTGAACGTGTGAATGGTGAAAGTGGTACGCCCGCACAATCTTTTGCTGATTATGTCATTAAAGTAAATAAAGAAAATATTAACGGTGTAACCATTGAAGAGTTGTTGTAATCATGCACACCCTACCGCTTTCCGCCCTACAACACTACGTTTTTTGTCCACGTCAATGCGCGTTGATTCACAACGAACAAGCGTGGGCAGAAAACTATCTGACCGCACAAGGCAACGCCCTACACGAACGTGTAGACCACGGAGAACCCGAAACCCGACACGGCATTCGCTACGAACGCAGTGTTCATGTGTGTGCAGAAAAATTGGGCGTAAGCGGTATTTTGGACATGGTGGAACACGACACCCATTCAGGCAGCCTGAAACCCGTAGAATACAAACGTGGCAGACCCAAAACCCACAAAGCCGATGAAATCCAACTCTGTGCAGGCGCACTTTGCCTAGAAGAAATGACGGGGCAAACCATTACCGAAGGCGCATTGTGGTATGGACAAACCCGCCACCGCGTTGCTGTCCCCTTTTCAGGCTGCCTGAAAGCCGAAACGCTCGCCACCATTGCCGCCACCCGCGAATTACTCGCTAGCGGACAAACACCCCCACCCCATTACGACAAACATTGCAAAGCCTGTTCACTCATTGACCTTTGCCAACCCAAACTCTTTGAAACAGACAAAAGTTTACAATACGTTAAAAACCTATTTTCGGAAGACAACCATGCGTAAACTACAAAATACCATCTACATTACCACGCAAGGCAGTTATCTTCACAAAGAACGCGAAACCCTTATTATTGAACACGACCATAATATTTTGGCACAACTTCCCATTCACGCCATTGCCAATATTTACTGCTTTGGCAACGTGCTGGTGTCGCCATTTCTGATTGGCTTTTGTGGCGAAAATAACGTTAATTTAGCCTTCTTTACC
>JBHARQ010000286.1:0-19347 GCA_041831015.1 Simonsiella sp.
AAAACTTTAGGTTGTTGCGCGGCGTGTTGGTGTTCAGCACCTGCGTACACTTTCAGTTTTTTAATCATTGCATAGCCCAAAGGACCTTTTGGCAACATACCTTTAACGGCTTTTTCCAATGCACGACCAGGGAATTGCTCTTGCATTTCGCGGAAAGTACGTTGGTAAATACCACCAGCGTAGCCAGAGTGGCGATAGTAAATTTTGCCTTCGTGTTTGTTACCAGTTACACGCAATTTGTCGGCATTAATCACGATGATGTAATCGCCTGTATCTACGTGTGGCGTGTATTCAGGTTTGTGTTTACCGCGCAAACGGCTGGCAACTTCTGCTGCCACGCGACCCAATACTTTGTCTGTCGCGTCAATCACAAACCATTCGCGTTGCACTTCGTGCGGTTTCGCTGAAAAGGTTTTCATAGGGTTAAATCCAAAAATAATTTAATAATAGAAACCGCCGATATTAGCATTTTGGCGGTTTTGTGTCAATGATATTGGCTGTTTTTTTCGGATTTTGTGGGATTTTGTTTCAGGCTGCCTGAAATCGTGGTGATTATTTAATTGAATCGTAAAATAATTTGAAAAATCAAAAAATAAGAAAACCCATCTCAATCGAAATGGGTTTTAGAAACTGGCACGCCCACGGGGATTCGAACCCCGGTTGCCGCCGTGAAAGGGCAGTGTCCTAGGCCTCTAGACGATGGGCGCGTGGTAAAAATGTGGATTATAGAGATTTCACATTTTTTGTCAATCATATTACTGGTGATTTGATTTTAATTAATTGAACCAAATCGTAATTTATTTTCCAGATGATACGGTTCTGCCATTGCTTAATTTCACGCTCACATTCAGGCAGCCTTCGGCTTTTAACGGGTCTAGGTAAATGTTTTCCGCTTTAAGCTGTCCTGATTGCCATGCCAATGTTTCGCTGGCAGACAATGGAATGGATACCGAACCACATTGCAGAGGCTTCAAAGTATGGGCATTAAACAGTTTGATATGTAAGCGTTGTTCCATGGTATTGGTTTTGCCTTTGGCGGCTGCCTGAATGTCCATGGATAAGTGTACGACACCTGCGTGTTTGTCTGAACAGAATGTGTACGGTTTCACAATGGATTGTCCACGGAAATTAATCCGCCCCGTTCCCCATTGGTAAGTATTGGGTCGTGCTTTCACGCTTTGCCATGTGCAGCCAGCAGGTAGGGTATCGGGTGCGGTTGGGGTTTCCGCTTTGGTAAAGATGTATTCTTGGTCGGCTTCGGGTGCGCTGTCGTCATCAATCAGATGGGAGAAGCCTGTTTTTAATTGTTTGGCATAATCTGATTTTGCTAAACCATTGTTATCGCGTGTCATGGTAAAGCTCTCATTGAATAATGCTTGGTCTGCTTGATTGCTCATCATCAAGTAGATGTTACTGCGGCGGTCTTGCCAAATTTTATAGAAAATATCAGCAGGTTTGCCTTGGTAAGGTGTGCCGACATACAGTAAATTATTGCACACGCCATCGCCGTGTTGGTAATTGCGCCATTCATAGCCATCTTCTAAAAAGCGTGGTGGCAATAATACGGGATAATGTTGTTTAGACAGGCTTTCGCAACTAATGGTAGTACCTTTTTGCGCCCAAGGGTTAAATAAATCAAAATCGCGTTCGACTTTAATTAAGCTATTGGCATTTAATTCATTTGGTTTGGACGCAGTTGATGCTGCGGATGTGTGGTTGGTGGAAACATGGCTTGCCGCTGCTGCATCGCTGGCAGCCATTGGGGAATCTGTGCTATCTGATGTGGTGTCATTGGCATCATTTGCCCAAATATTGCTGGCGGTGCCATCACGATACACGCCTTGCACCCACACGCTTAAGCTGGTAAATAAAATCAATGCTAAAAAGCCAGATTTCAAACCGCGCGTGGGATAACGCCAGCGAATCGCCGCCGCCAATAATAAATAACCTGATGCCAACCAAAAAATAATCCCAATGCCATATTTTGCACCATCACGATGAAAATAGGCATTTAAGGTCGCCAGTAGCATCAATAAAAAGATAATAAACGCCCGAAAAATAGGCAATCGCAAATCATGTAAACGAAAAATGGTGCGTGTGTACCAAATGGTACAGATTAAAAATAACCAGTTTAATGGATTTAAAGAAATCAATAGCTTAAATACCGACCACAAGCCAGCCGAATCGTCTTTAAATGGCAATAGCATAGATGCGCCAAAAAAAGTCATGGCAAAGCCAATCAGCAGCTTTTGCAAGGGGCGGCGACTTTGAACAATCGGAGTCGTGGCTTCCTTGTTTGCGCGTTTTTTAGCGGGAACTTGACGAGGCATGTGTGGCGTATCCTGAAAAGCGATGATAATAAAATAATGAACAATGATTTGATTTGCAAACTATTTTTTCAGGCAGCCTGAACTTATTTGCAAAAAAATGCTGGTATTATAACAGCTATCGGTTGGTTTAGTCATAATATTCAAAATTTGCATTGATAACGTGAAGATACACTTTCTTAACACAATCTAACCATTTTGACGAAATTTTTTTTGTTAAAATGCCACATTAAATGATTATTCGCCTGTTTTCAGGCTGCCTGAAAAATATGAAGCTGTTCCAATTAAACCAACGCCCATTCAGTGAATTTAAGCACGAAAGTCAATCATTGATTACGCTGGCATTGCCCATTATGCTGGCGCAAATTGCCACTGTTGGCGTGGGTGCGGTGGATACCGCGATGGCAGGTGCCGCAGGTAAAGATGATTTGACTGCTGTTGCATTGGGTAGTGCGGTGTTTAATACGCTGTTCATTACTTTTTTAGGGATGATGGCATCGCTCAATCCCATCATTTCGCAATTACACGGCGCAGGCAAAACCGAAGAAGTGGGCGAAACAGGACGACAGGGACTGTGGTTTGGTTTGAGCATGGGCATGATTGGTATGATATTTATTTTATTGATGATTCAACCTGCTCAAGCCTATTTGACCATGAGTGAACGCATTGAAAATATGCTGGGTGATTATTTATTTTATGCGGCATTGGGTTTACCTGCGGCGATGCTGCATCGTGCTTTACATGCTTATGCGTCCAGCTTGAATCGTCCTAAACCGATTATGTGGGTAAGTTGGGCGGCATTATTGCTGAATATTCCGTTGAATTATATTTTTGTGTACGGCAAATTCGGGCTGCCTGAAATGGGCGGCGCAGGTTGTGGTTTGGCGACGGCGTTGGTGTTTTGGTTTAATGCGCTGGCATTGGGTGGATATATCGTAAAAAATAGATATTTCCAACCATTTGGTTTAACAAAAAAAATGAGTTTCCCAAGTTGGCACATTCAAAAACAAATGTGGGGTTTGGGCTTACCCATCGGATTTTCGTATTTTTTAGAAGCGAGTTTATTTACCTGTATTGTGTGGCTGATTGCGGATTTGGGCGAAGATTTTGTGGCAGCACAACAAGTTGTGATTAATTTGACCAGTTTGACCTACATGATTCCACAAGCGATTGGTTCGGCTGCCACCGTGCGAATTGGCTACGCATTGGGGCAACGCAATGCGGCATTGGCTGAATACAGAAGCGGAACCGCTTTGATGAACGGTCTTATTTTAGCAACAGGAACATTGATTTTATTAATATTATTGCGTTATCCCTTGGTTTATATTTATACCCAAGATGAAGACGTGGTTTCCATTGCAGTGGGCATTTTATTATGCGCTGCTATTTTCCAATTATTTGATTTTACACAATGTATTGCATCATACGCCTTGCGCGGTTATAAGGTAACGCGTGCGCCGATGGTCATTCATGCGATTGCGTTTTGGGGCATGGGCTTGCTACCGGGATATGTGCTGGCTTATTCATTTGGCATGGGGATTTATGGCTTTTGGGTGGCATTGATTTTATCTTTGGCAGTCGCCGCTGCCGCATTGATGTATTATTTACAACGCGTGAGTCGTGCATTATCATTTTCAGGCAGCCTGTAAATGATGTGCTTTTTTTCAAATTAATTATTTGAATAAACAAAATATTCCAATTTTTACGATATGATTTCAGGCTGCCTGAAACGTGAATTGACACATTTAAAGAGAACAAAATGTTAAAGATTGAAACCAACCATGATTTATTGCCATTCAATACGTTTGGTTTACGCGCTCGTGCAGCCCGTTTTTTTGAATTAACTGATATTAATCAATTACTTGAATTGCATATCCAGCCTGATTTTGACCCTGAAACCACGCTGTTTTTAGGCGGTGGCAGCAATGTGTTGTTTATGGAAGATTACAATGGCTTGGTGGTACACATGGCAAATAAGGGTGTGCAGGAAGTGGGGCGCAGCAGTGGTAAGGTGTTGATTGAGGCGCAAGCGGGCGAAATTTGGCATGATTTTGTGATTAAAACCATCAGCATGGGTTTGAGTGGGCTGGAAAATTTGAGTTTAATTTATGGCACGGTCGGTGCATCGCCTGTACAAAATATTGGCGCGTATGGCGTTGAAGTGAAAGATTTTATTCACAGTGTGCGTTGTTTTGATTTGTTGTCGCATGAATTTGTGGAATTGAGCAATAAGCAATGTCAATTTGCTTATCGCGATAGCGTGTTTAAAAATGCAGGGATTAATCGTTATGTCATTGTTTCGGTTACATTTGCATTGAATACGCAATTTACGCCGTGTTTGCAATATGGCGATTTGGCGAAATATGTGGCGGCAGAATGCGGCGAACGTGAACCCAATGCCAAAGATGTGTCTAATGCAGTATGCAAAATCCGTCAAAGTAAATTGCCTGACCCTGCGGAGTTTGGCAATGTAGGCAGTTTCTACAAAAATCCTGTTGTGCCGATGAGTAAATTCAAAGAAATTCAGGAAAAATATCCGAATGTACCGCATTTTATGCAAGCCGATGGGCAAGTGAAATTGGCGGCGGGTTGGCTGATTGACCAATGTGGTTTGAAAGGCAAACAAATTGGCGGTGCGGCAGTACATGAACGTCAAGCCTTGGTTTTAATTAACAAAAATCAAGCCACCGCAGCCGATGTGCGTGGATTATCCAATTTTATTTGCGCCGATGTGTGGATGAAGTTTGGCGTGTCGTTGGTGGCAGAGCCATTGTGGTTGGAATAAGAATCTGAATAAAAAACCATTTTGAACATGATGATTCATGATTCAAAATGGTTTTCTGTTTTTCAGGCTGCCTGAAAATTAACCGCGCAATGCAGAGGCTTCTTTTGCCAATTTCGTGATGGTGTCCCAATCACGATTGGCAACCGCATCTTTTGGCGTCAGCCAAGTACCGCCTACGCACAACACGTTTGGCAATTTCAAATATTCAGGTGCCGTTGCCAAAGAAATGCCGCCAGTTGGGCAGAATTTCACTTGAGGGAATGGGCCATTCAAAGCTTTCAACATCTCGCGTCCGCCCACCACTTCAGCAGGGAACAATTTCATCGTATCAATACCATGCTCCAACGCCAACATCAATTCCCCCGGAGTCGCTACCCCTGGAATCAAAGGAATGCTGCTTTCCAAGCTCGCCTCTGCCAATTTAATATTAAAACCAGGGCTGATGGCAAATACCGCGCCAGCGTCTGCAACGGCTTTTAATTGCTCACCGTTAATCACCGTGCCTGCGCCAACAATCGCGCCTTTCACTTCTTTTTTAATCAATTCAATGGCTTTGATGCCGTGTTCGGTACGCAACGTGATTTCCAAAGTCGGAATACCGCCTTCAACCAATGCGTGAGCCAAATCAACTGCCGTGTTGATATCGTCAATCGCCATCACAGGAACAACTGCGCCTGCTGATAAAATGTCGCGTGGAGTCATATTTACATCCTTCGTTTTCGTTGTGGGTCAATGAATAAGCGGTATTATAACGGATTGTGCGATGATATAGTTTGTGTTGGCGCAAAAATTTGTAATTTTATTTCAGGCAGCCTGAAAATCAGATTTCCAAATGGGAACGGGAACGCGCGTCTTGCCGCGCACCACGCTTTTAGGCTGGTGGCACGAAATCGTCCGCACTTCATCGCAACGATGTAGCGTGGGCAAAGCCCACGCTATATTTAAGCTACGAAGAACGTACCTGTCCGTGCCACAAACCCAAAAGCGTGGTGCGCGGCAAGACGCGCGTTCTGGCGAATAACCCTTTTTTTAAATTTGAAATGCAACAGGCAGCCTGAAAAGACGATGATGTTTTCGTTTTCAGGCTGCCTGTTGATTTTGGGAGCGGTTAATTAGCCGTGTAAGGCGCGTTTGTCGGCGGCTAATGCGGCTTCATGCACGACTTCGGACAGGCTTGGGTGTGCGTGTACGATGCGGGCAATGTCTTCGCTGCTGGCTTTGAATTCCAATGCCATCACGGCTTCGGCAATCAGTTCGCTCACCATTGGTCCAATCATGTGAACGCCCAATACGCGGTCGGTTTTGGCGCAAGACAGCACTTTGACCGTGCCTTTGGCTTTGCCCATGCCTAAAGCGCGACCGTTTGCGCCAAAGCCTGATGTGCCTTTTTTGTATTCAATGCCTTCGGCTTGTAATTGTTCTTCGGTTTTGCCCACCCATGCGATTTCTGGGTCGGTGTAAATAACCCAAGGAATGCAGTTGAAATCCAAATGTGGTTTTTGTCCTGCAATACGTTCGGCAACGGCAACGCCTTCATCGCTGGCTTTGTGCGCCAACATGGGCCCGCGTACCACGTCGCCAATCGCCCAGACATTCGGTAAGTTGGTGCGGCAATCTTCGTCCACTACCACAAAGCCGCGCTCGTCTTTTGCCAAGCCCACGCCTTCGGCATTCAAGCCGTCTGTATTCGGTACACGACCAATGGCGATGATGAGTTTGTCGTAGGTGTCGGTGTGTTTTTCGCCATTCACTTCGTAATCAACGGTTACGGTGTTTTTATGGCGTGTGATGGCGTTGATTTTAACGCCCAGTTTGATGTCCAAGCCTTGTTCTTTGGTGAAGTATTTGAAGGCTTCTTTGGCGATTTGTTGGTCGGCTGCGCCCATAAATACAGGTGCGGCTTCCAAAATGGTTACTTCAGAACCCACGCGTTTCCAAACCGAACCCATTTCTAATCCAATCACGCCTGAACCAATCACGCCTAATTTGGCAGGTACGGCGGTTAAATTTAATGCGCCTTCGTTGTCCAACACGATTTCGTTGTCAATATCCACCAAAGCGGATAATTGGCGTGGCGATGAGCCTGTGGCAACGATGATGTGTTTGCCTTCTACGGTGCTGATTTCGCCATTGTTATTGACTTGAATTTGCCAAAAATCGCCATTTTTGCCCACAAATGAGCCGCGACCAAACAGGCTGTCCACTTTGTTTTTTTGGAACAGGAATTTGATACCGCCTGTTAATTTGGTAACGATTTGGTCTTTGCGTTCAATCATTTTGGCAGCGTCAAAGTGTACGGCACTTACGGTAATGCCGTGTGCGCCAAAATCGTGCAATGCCGCGTGAACGTGTTCTGATGATTGTAATAAGGCTTTGGAGGGAATACAGCCCACATTCAGGCATGTGCCACCCAATGCAGGGGCATCGCCTGCTTTATTCACACCTGCATCAATACAGGCAGTTTTGAAACCAAGTTGTGCAGCGCGAATAGCAGCAACGTATCCGCCAGGACCTGCACCGATAACAACGACATCATATTGAGTTTGAGACATGGTGTTTTTCCTTCATAGAAAGTTTGTGGGTTTAAGGGGATTTCAGGCTGCCTGAACGTTAAAATCAATCGTTTTCAGGCTGCCTGAATATTGAAACTGAAATTATCTTGCCATTAATTTGGGCAATTTGCTCATCAGCAGCGCAAAACGGCGCAGCATCAATTCGTTTAATTTGGCATTGTCTGCTGCTTTAGCCATTTTACCATTGCTATCAAAGGTTTTCACGCCCATAGGTTGTCCTAATTCGTCAATTTCCACTTGGGTTAAAATCGTGCCATTGGGGTGGAAAAAGGTTAGGTTTTCCAAAGCCAGTTGTCCTGTATTTAAATTTTGGCGCAAACGTGCTTCGCCCCAAATTTTCTCGTCTGGCGCGAAATAGCGCATATCAATGCCTTCATCGCGGTCTTGTAATTGCAGTTGTAATTGGTTGAATTCATAGACATTTAGCCAGCCTTGTTGGACGCCGTTTTGGAATGTGGCGGTGCTGGTAATGTCGCCTGTTTTTTGGTCATACCAAATCACATCGCTGTCTAATACGCTTTTATCAAAGACTTTGGGGTCGCCATTTTTCATGATGATGAATGGCGAGGTTTGCGGTTGCTGGTTGGATTCGTAGAAATCTTGTGCAACGGTGCGTCCGTCTGCGGTGGTTCCGAGTATTTTGCGGTGATAGCCATCGGCAACGGGTTGTTCGCTGGCAACACCTGATACATTGTAATAGTAAATATTGGGCTGTGTGGCTGGGGTGTAATCTGGTTTAAAGGGGGTAATTTGTTGGGTGGTCAATGCCAGAGCAGGGTCTTGATACGGATTGCTGGGCTGACGAGCGGACGCTGCCGCCGATGCTGCGGTGGGGCTTTGAGGTGTGCCGTTACAAGCGGTTAAGCTGGCGCACACTAGCATCAGGGTTAGGAAAGATTTCATAGGGTTAAATAATGAATGTGTGATTTGGGTTTATTCTAAATTGTTGCGTTAAAAAAATCTAGGTTAATTTGTAGGGGCTGATGACATTTCGTTTTCTACCTTGATTTTGTCAGCAAAAACGACCAATTCAAGGCAAAAATGCGAATCAGGTTGAACACCTGATGAGCATTTTTAACGCGGAAGTGGGCGATTTTTGATGCAAAAGCAAGTGCAAAATGAAATGTCATTAGCCCCTAAAGTGTTTTTTGATGGGCTGTTGCACTTTTGCTGTTTTCAGGCTGCCTGAAATGGAAAAACGCGTATTTTAATACCATTTTCAGGAATTAACAGTTAGAATACATACGTTAAAAATTGTATGGAATGTCCAATCATGATGAATGTTCGTTTAACCATGACCGCGCTTGCCATCAGCAGCGCATTACCTGCTTCTGCCGAAACGTTTAGTCAAACGTATTTTTTTGGCGACAGTCAAACCGATACGGGCTATTTTGCTCCGATGACCACCAAATTATCCAATCCATCAGGTAAATTCATTACCAATCCTGACAAATTGTGGTCAGAACACGTTGCCGACCATTACGGCACCAGCGCAACTTCTGTCAGCGCAAACGGAACGAATTATGCCGTAGGCGGCGCATTGGCTGGCACCGATACCACCAACGCACAATTGGGTGGCATCACCGTTCCTGCTACCACCACGCAAGTTGCCAATTATTTAAGCAAAACAGGTGGCAAAGCCGATGGTCAAGCTTTATATGGCATGACTTCGGGTGCGAATAATTTAATTGCTGCCATGCGTGATCCAGCTAATGCGACTACGTTGCTTGCCACCGCCGCCACGCAAACGGCTAATGCGGTCAAATCATTGCATCAAGCAGGTGCGAATTATTTTATTGTGCCTAATGTGCCTGATGTGGGCTTATCGCCTTCTGTTGTGGGTACGGCAGCGCAAGCACAAGCCACTACGGCTACAGCAGGTTACAACACTTTGTTGCAAAATGAATTGGCAAATTCAGGTGCCAATGTGGTGCCGTTGAATATGTTCCGTTTGATGCAGGAAGTGGCAGCCAGTCCCAGCACCTATGGTTTTGATAATGCGAATAAGGCAGCGTGTACCACTTCCAGCGCATTAATGTGTAATCAAAATACTTTGGTTGCGCAAAA
Organism: Simonsiella sp.; assembly: GCA_041831015.1. Lineage (GTDB taxonomy): Bacteria > Pseudomonadota > Gammaproteobacteria > Burkholderiales > Neisseriaceae > Simonsiella. Next base: position 9,753 of record JBHARQ010000286.1, read on the forward strand.
TGCGAATACTCAATATTTCTTTGCCGATAGTTTGCATCCATCGGGTGGTGGTCATGCGTTGATTGGCGATTATGCCGTTTCGGTATTAGAAGCCCCTGCTAAAATGGGCAGCATTGGTCAGCATTTGATGCAGCAAAATATTCAAGCTGATAATGACATCCATCGCCAAATTAACCAGCTGCCTGAAAACAGCAACGGCTTATGGGTGGAAATGGGACAACAAAAACGTTATGACGCATTGGGCGACAGCAACAGTATTCCGAGCTTATCCGTTGGCGCAAGCTTTGGTAAACAAGGTTCGGGGCAAACAGGCGTTCATTTACACGCAGGTTATCAAGAACAACAATGGGACAACGGCGGTGGCTACAACACACAAACCATTGGTGGCGGATTATTCCATCGTCATGATTTTGGCAAAGCACGTTTAACAGCCCTGTTCAATTACGACCATTACCAAATTGAAACCGACCGCCGTGTTACCTTGGGCGCAGCCACTCGCAAACATACTGCCAATGGCGATGGACATCGTTTGGGTGCAGGTTTGCGTGCCGCGTATCGGATGCAGCCAAGTAGCCAAGTTTCATTCGTTCCCTATCTGGGCGTGAATGCACAACGCTTACGCACGAGTGCCTTGAGTGAAGACCAAGCCACCCTATCCACCGCCATGAACTTTGGCAAAAACAAATTTGAAAGCGTGAATGGCGAAGTCGGCATCCATGCTGATTGGAAATTTTTGCCCAACACCAGCCTTTCAGGCAGCCTGAATTACAGCCACAACTTTTTGGATAACCAAGACCATGTATCTGCACGCCTGAAAACCATCCCCACATTAGAATTCCAATTACCAGCCGCCGCCACCAGCAAACACTTGGCAAGCGGCACCATTGGCATACGCCATTTAGTGGGTGGCAGCAGTTTGAATGTGGGCATCACGGGCTATAAAGGCAGCGAAAAATTGAAAGGTTTCAATGCCTTTATGGGCGTAACCAAAAATTTCTAACATTTAAACAAAAAAAAGCAGATGATTTGCCAGAACGCGGCGTCTTGCCGCCGCACCCACGCTTTAGGTGAGTGGCACACAACATTTCGCGCTTTTTTTACAAAAGATTCATGACAGCGAAGCGATGTCATTAGGGGCTAATGACAATTCATTTTGCACTTGCTTTTGCATCAAAAATCGTCCACTTCTGCGTCAAAAATACTCATCAGGTGTTCAACCTGATTCGCATTTTTTCCTTGAATTGGTCGTTTTTGCTGGCAAAATCAAGGTACAAAACGAATTGTCATCAGCCCCTAGCCCCTAATAAAAAACCTGTATTCACCATCGCAATCTATAGATTTGATGTGAATACAGGTTTTTTACTTTTTATATTGATGGTTTATCCTGATGATGAGACTGTTGAGCCTGTTTCACTTCATTTTGTTCTGCCCATTTTGCCAAACGATTGCGCCGCCGTACCACCGCCACCCACACCGCAAACACCGTTGGCAAAATCGTCCAAAACACCAAATAAATCAACATTCGCGCCAAACTCGGCTGCGCCAACGAAAACATCATCGTGGTAAACACGTAGCCAATTAATACAATATGCCACATTTGAATTCCCCAAAACATTTCAGGCAGCCCAAAATATTCAGGCTGCCTGAAAATTAAAACATCAATTCATAAAATAATTAAACATTTATATTTCGTATTATTTTATCAATTATTTACGGCGTTCAATCATACCATCTTTAGTAAAATTGGCATCATCAAAAGTTTCCAAGTCTTGACCTGGTTCACGCAACACATCTTGAGCGCTCACCGAATTTTTGCTTTCCAAAACAATGGCTGATGACACATTTTCGCCAGCACGATACACCATTGCCAAGCCAATTTCTTCGGTTGGCAAACTCACCACTTTGGCGGCTTTCTTGTCGGGATTATTCCAAGTGGTGCCAACCAAACGGTTGCCTTTGTACACAGACAATACCGTGCCTTCGTCCACGCCATCAGCACGACCTTTGTTCAAGATAATGGTTTGACCCATACCTGCTTCGCTGATACCGTCCATCACCGATACGATACGTGCTTCCGTTTGACCATCTGGCGCATGTGGCATCGCGTTAAACGATGACATCACATCAGGTTTAGGAATCAAGAAATCACCACGTTGAATTTCTGAATTGGCAATTTCTACTGTCAATGGCACCGCTGTGCGTACGGCAAGTGGTTTTTTCTCATTGTCCGTTTTGACATAGTATTCATCGTTATTTAATTTGGCTTCTAATTTGGCGCGTTGTTTTGGTTTCAAACCATCTAGTGCGGTGGTGTTGTCGCGTTCTGCCAACGCAGAGTTGTTGTTACTCAACGTAACGGCTTCGCCACTAAATTCTACCAATTTACCCAATGATTTACCTGTAACAGGGTCGCGCAAATCTTGGCTCACACGGAAAATTAAATATTCACCCGATTCCAATACGCCATCGGCATAAATACGGTCATTGGCAGTATAAACATCACGACCTTCTGGGCCTGCAACAATGCGTGGTGCGTGCAACAGCTCGCTGTCGCTGACAAATTGCGGATGTTTCATAAATAAGCGATAAAAATCCACATCTAGGGTTTGAATACCGTAACCTGACCCCATATCACGAATATGTGGACGCAGTTTCACAAAACCGCTTTGACGACCCGATGCGCCTTTACCCACGCGCAACACAGGACGACCATTAACGTAAGTTAAATACAACACTTGCCCTGGGTAAATCAAATGGGGATTGCGAATTTTGGCGCGATTCACATTCCACAAGCTTGGCCATTGGTGTGGACGATACAGGTATTTGCCTGAAATGCCCCACAAAGTGTCGCCTTGTTTCACAACGTAGCGTTTGGGCGCGTTGGGGCGTACTTTTAATGACGTGGTTTTTGCAAATGCAGGCGCGGACATCACAATCCCTGCTGCACACAATAGCGTAATGATTTGTTTATTCATTGCAACTCTCTTTAAAAAATTGACAAACTGGGGAAGATAAACCGAATAATAGAGCATTTCAATAGAATCCTGCTACTATTTATGTTATTTTCGGCAAATTCAATGGCAAGATTGCCACAAATTTGTATAAAATTAAACCAATTAATCCCAAATTTAGAAAGATTACTCCAAAATGGCATTACTCCCTATTTTAAAATATCCTGATGAACGTTTGCACACGGTAGCAAAACCTGTTGAACAAATTGACGAGCGTATCAAGCAATTAGCGGCTGATATGGCGGAAACGATGTATGAATCACGCGGCATCGGCTTGGCTGCCACGCAGGTGGATGTGCATGAACGTGTGGTGGTGATTGATTTGTCGGAAGAACGCAATCAGCTCATCACGCTCATCAACCCCACCATCACGAAAAAAGATGGGGAAACGACTTATGAGGAAGGCTGTTTGTCTGTCCCCGGTATTTATGACACGGTTACTCGCGCGGAACGCATTACGGTGGAATTTTTGGATGTGGACGGTAAGGCGCAAACTTTGGAAGCAGATGGTTTGTTGGCAATTTGTGTGCAGCATGAATTGGACCATTTGTTGGGCAAGGTGTTTGTGGAATATTTGTCGCCTATGAAGCAAAATCGCATCAAAACGAAATTGAAAAAGCGTGAGCGCGAAGAAGCAAAGCATAAGATGTAGTTGGGTTTCAGGCTGCCTGAACTGGGGACGCAAATGGTTTCGTGCCACTGGTTTTAAGCGTGGGTGCGGCGGCAAGACGCCGCGTTCCGCCGATAAACTGCGATTTTTTTTCAGGCTGCCTGAAAGTTTTTTTGCAACATTTAGAAATTTTACGTTAAAATCTAAATTCGTTTTAATTTTCAAACACACAAAGGAATTGAATTTATGGATAATCAAATTCGTGATTACACCAATATCGGTACGGAATTGGAAAGCCAAGAAGTTGTTTTACAAAAAACTTATAGTTTGTTGGCATGGTCATTTTTGCCATGCGCGGCAGGTGCGTTTACCGCATTTGTGTTTAACCCATTTGCGATGGTGGGCAATAAGTGGGTGTTGATTGGTATTTTCTTTGCCTTTTTCTATGGCATGAATTATTTTATTGAGAAAAATCGTTACAATAATACTGGTGCAACGTTGTTGATGGTGTTCACATTTGGTATGGGCATCATGTTGGCTCCATTATTGGGTCGCGCGATTGGTTATAACAACGGCGCATCTTTGATTGGTATTGCTGCTTTGATGACGACTGGCGTGTTCTTTACGATGGCTGCGATGGCTCGCCGCAGTAATATTAATACCAATTCTTTGGGCAAATTTTTGACAACTGGTGGTATTATTTTGATGATTGGTGTGATTGCTAATTTGTTCTTGCAATTGCCTGTATTGTCATTGACGATTGCTGGTTTGTTTGTATTGTTTAGCAGCTTGGTGATTATGTGGCAAGTGCGTGTGGTATTGGAAGGTGGCGAAGACAGCCACATCAGCGCGGCTTTGACAATTTTCATCAGTATTTATAATTTGTTTAGCAGCTTGTTGCAATTGTTGTTGGCATTTGCTGGTAACGATGATTAATTCAGTTATTTTTTAAATTCAGGCTGCCTGAAACTGGGAAAACGGTTTCAGGCAGCCTGATTTTTTAAATTGATTAATTACGCGGTTTTAGGGGGTAATGACAGCGAAGCGATGTCATTAGCCCCTAGGGGCGTTGTTGTTCAATAGGCAGTTGTTCTGATGTGCGTCCAAATCGGCGTTCGCGTTGTGTGAATGAAGCGAATGCGCGTTTGATTTCGGTTTCATCAAAATCGGGCCATAATACATCTGTAAAATAAAATTCAGCATACGCCATTTGCCAAAGCATAAAATTACTGATGCGCGTTTCGCCGCCTGTACGGATAAATAAATCAGGCTCTGGGGCTTCCGAAAGCATTAATTTAGCAGACAAATTCGCTTCCGTAATTTCGGTTTGTCCTTCCTGAATCAAAGCGTTGGCAGCCTGAACAATATCCCATTTTCCGCCATAATCGGCAGCAATGGTCAAGGTTAAACCTGTATTATGAGCAGTCAATGCTTCGGCGGCAGCAATGCCATCTTGAATGGCTTGACTAAAATGCGTACGATTGCCAATCACTTTGACGCGTAAACCATTTTTGTGCATTTTGGCAACTTTTTTATCCAATGCGCTTAAAAATAAGCCCATTAAAAACGACACTTCCTCTTCAGGTCTGCGCCAATTTTCCGTTGAAAAAGCAAATACAGTTAAATATTCCACGCCCAAATTGGAACAAACACGACACATTTCTTCTAATGTATCCAAACCCTTTTTATGCCCCATCACGCGTGGCATAAACCGTTTTTTTGCCCAACGTCCATTACCATCCATAATCACGGCAACATGGCGTGGGATACTGATATTTTCAGGAATTTCACTCATGATGATTTGTCTTTCGTAAGCTGGGTTAGGGACTGATAACAGCGAAGCGGTGTCATCAGCCCAAAGAATCAAAGAAATAAATGAGGCAAATATAAATCACGCCTATAATATATACTATTATAACGTGAAAGGCTGCCTGAAAACTGGTTCAAATCGCCTTATTTTTAGAGTAATTCAACCATTTCCTATCCCAACGCAACGACACCCTAATCACACCCCCATAAAAAATCACAACAAAACAGCCAATCCATATCGCAACCATTTTAAAGTATTGATTAACCAATTATTGCCACCAAACAATCACCGTTATACATCTTGACAAACGCCTGATTTTGCTTTAAAAAGGAAGTTTGGCAACAGTAGCGCAGTTGATGATGACTAAAGTAACCATTTTTACGGGCGCGTTTTGTCCCTATTGCATGATGGCAAAGCGGCTGCTTCAGCAGCTTGGAGTGAATGAGATTGAAGAAATCGACCGCGATACCCATCCTGAACAATTTAATGATGTGATTGCAAAAACAGGACAACGTACCATTCCACAAATTTTTATTGGCGATACGCATGTGGGCGGTTTTACCGACTTATACGCGTTACACCAGCGTGGCGAATTAATCCCCATGCTGAATGCTGAATAATTTTTTACTTAACCCTAAATTTACACAGAAAGAAGTATCATGAGCGAACAAGCACAACCTATTTTCAGTATTGAAAAATTGTATGTGAAAGATTTGTCTTTGGAAGTGCCACATGCACCAGCCATTTTCTTGGAATCAGAAACGCCTGAAGTGGATATGCGCGTTGCAACCCACAGCCAAAAAATTGAAGAAGAATTTTACGAGTGCGGCATTACCGTAACCATCACCGCCAAATTGAAAGACGAACGCGTGGTGTTTTTAAGCGAAGTAAACCAAGCGGGTATTTTCCGTTTGTCAAACATTCCAGAAGAAGACATCAAAATCTTGTTAGGCGTGGCTTGTCCAAACATCTTGTTCCCGTATGCGCGTGAAACCGTGTCATCTACCGTAACTCGTGCAGGTTTCCCACCTGTATTGTTGGCACCGATTAACTTTGACGCCATGTACCACCAGTCTCAAGAAAACAACGCTTAATTAGCTGAATGGACATCACAGGCTGCCTGAATGAATTTCAGGTAGCCTTTTTTATTGCGTGGTATGGTGTCGGGAACGCGCGTCTTGCCGCGCACCACGCTTTTGGGTGGGTGGCACGGAATGGGGCGTTCTCCGTAGTATTGATTGGAGGTTTCAGGCAGCCTGAAAGCCATTTTCGCCACAAAACATTTCAATATAAAACAAATAAATAATCCAAAATACACAAAAAACACCTCACAATATTTGACAAGGCATCCAACACTCCCTATAATGCAAATCTTTCAAGACGTCGGGGCGTAGCGCAGCCCGGTTAGCGCATCTGCTTTGGGAGCAGAGGGTCGTGAGTTCGAATCCCACCGCCCCGACCACTTCTTGAAACACAATTTAAAACGCCAGATATACGCGCCCGTAGCTCAACTGGATAGAGCACCGACCTTCTAAGTCGGGGGTTACGGGTTCGATTCCTGTCGGGCGTGCCAAGTTTTAAAACCGTTTTTATGGTGGGTGTAGCTCAGTTGGTTAGAGCATCGGATTGTGATTCCGAGGGTCGTGGGTTCGAGCCCCATCTCCCACCCCATAAACAAAACCGCATTAGTTAATTGCTAATGCGGTTTTTCTTTTTCATGTACGGTCAGGCTGCCTGAAACCGTCATTTTCGTTTAAAATTGCAATTTTATTTTATTGATTGATGATTGGAAATTTAATATGTTGGACATTCAATTATTGCGTAATGATATTCAGGCGGTGGCAGCGCGTTTGGCGCAACGCGGTTTTGTGTTGGACGTTGCCCAATTCAACGCATTGGACGCGCAACGCAAAGATTTACAAGTGAAAAACGAAGAATTGCAAGCCAAACGCAACAGTTTATCCAAACAAATTGGCGCGTTAATGGGTCAAGGCAAAAAAGACGAAGCCGAAGCCGCTAAAAACGAAGTCGCCAACATCAAAGCCGAAATGGACAAAATTGAACAAGATTTGCCCAATATTCAGGCTGCTTTGGACGATTTGTTGTTGCGCGTGCCGAATTTGCCACACAAAAGCGTGCCTGCGGGCAAAGACGAAACCGAAAATGTAGAAATTCGCAAAGTTGGCACACCACGCCAATTTAATTTTGAAATCAAAGACCATGTGGATTTGGGCGCGGCTTTGGGTTTGGATTTTGAAAAAGCGGCGCAATTATCGGGCGCGCGTTTTAGCTTGATGAAAGGCAAAGTGGCGCGTTTGCACCGTGCGTTGTCGCAATTTATGTTGGACACCCACACCAGCCAACACGGCTACACCGAATGCTACACGCCTTATATTGTCAGCGATTCCACGTTGTTGGGTACGGGGCAATTACCGAAATTTGGCGAAGATTTGTTCCACGTTACACGCGGTGGCGATGAATCCAAATTGACGCAATATTTGATTCCCACCGCCGAAGTTACCTTGACCAACACCGTGCGCGAACAAATTTTGTCTGCCGATGAATTGCCAATGAAATTGACGGCACATTCGCCATGTTTCCGCAGCGAAGCGGGTTCGCATGGCAAAGACACACGCGGTTTGATTCGCCAACATCAGTTTGACAAAGTGGAAATGGTGCAAATTGTGCAGCCTGAAACGTCTTACGAAGCGTTGGAAGAAATGGTGGGACACGCGGAAAATATTTTGAAATTGCTGGAATTGCCGTATCGCGTGATTGTGCTGTGTACGGGCGATATGGGTTTTGGCGCAACCAAAACGTATGATTTGGAAGTGTGGGTGCCTGCACAAAATACTTACCGCGAAATTTCAAGTTGTTCTAATTGCGAAGATTTCCAAGCGCGTCGCATGAAAGCACGTTTCAAAGACGAAAACGGCAAAAATCGCTTGGTGCATACCTTGAACGGTTCGGGTTTGGCGGTGGGTCGTGCGCTAGTGGCGGTGTTGGAAAACCATCAGAATGCGGACGGTTCGATTTACATTCCTGTGGCGTTGCGTCCGTATTTGGGCGGCATTGAGAAGTTGGAGCCGTAATTTTTCACGATTTCAGGCTGCCTTTGAGTACACGACATTTTTTGAAATGCTACCTGAAACAGTAGATATACCGTCATTCCCGCGAAGGCGGGAATCCAAGTTTAAATAATACAAATCTTTGTTTAGAATAATTTTTTTTAGATTTTCAAATGGATTCCCGCCTTCGCGGGAATGACGATGTTTTTATTTTGTCGTGTACTGAAAGGCTGCCTGAAGGACTACGCGTCCCAATTCAGGCAGCCTGAATTTTGTGTGTGGATATTTTGACTGGAACGCGCGTCTTGCCGCGCACCACGCTTTTTGGGTTTGTGGCGCGGAACGGTGCGTTCTTCGTAGTTTATTTTGAAATTGAGTTGGCGCACCACGCCAAACTGATTATGATATATTGTCTTCAATATATCATTGAATGATTACCCATATGATTTTTTAATCAAACTTAAGGAAAACATAATGAATTACCTACCACAAACTTTACGCAAACTCCCCCTGATTGCTTTAGCAAGTACCGTCTTGTTTACCCAAAATGTATGGGCATGTGAAAAACCTCAAGTAACAGGATATGACCATATTCATTGCTTATCTGAAGGCTTGGTAGCCGTTAAAAAAGACGGCAAATACGGCTATCTTAATGAAGCAGGTAAAGTGGTTATTCCTTTGCAATATGATTTTGCTGATATATTTATTGAAAGCTTGGCAGTTGTTAGAAAAAACGATAAATATGGTTTTATTGATAAAACGGGCAAAGTGGTTATTCCTTTGCAATACGATGGTGTTTGGATTTTTAGCGAAGACTTCATAGCGGTTAGAAAAGACCACAAATACGGTTTTATTGACAAAACGGGCAAAGTGGTTATTCCTTTGCAATACGATGGTGCTTGGGGTTTTAACGAAGGCTTCGCAGCGGTTGAAAAAGACGGTAAATATGGTTTTATTGATAAAACGGGCAAAGTGGTTGTTCCTTTGCAATACGACCATGTTCGGAGTTTTAACGAAGGCTTCGCAATGGTTGTAAAAGACCGCAAATATGGTTTTATTGATAAAACGGGCAAAGTGGTTATTCCTTTGCAATACG